>DMSR01000071.1 GCA_003457145.1 Bacillus sp. (in: firmicutes) | reverse complement strand
TCTATAAAAAAAGGCAGAAAAAAATTCAAATAGAGAAAAAACCAGCGCAATACAATGGTATTTTTTATGGTTTTTTATGGGTTAAGTGGATATAAAATGTAATATAGTGCTTTTTATGTTAAATATATGGTTAAAAACCCCTATAATTTTATAATATTCAGTTAATTTGACATGTTATCGTTATATATCTGTTATTCTCGTAATCGAATTTAAATCTCCTTGTTCTTTTTCCCAGAGAAATCTATGGTACGATAATTCCCGTAAGAAAAATTAGCCGAGGGAGGCAAACAAATGAAAAAGTCATTATTATCATTGGTTGCAGCAGCGGCAATTTCTGGAGCTGCCAGTGGACAAGCACAGGCAGAAGAAATCGTCGTACATAAGGGAGATACACTCTGGGGTCTATCTCAGAAATACGACGTATCTGTAGAATCCATAAAAAAATGGAATAACTTATCTAGTAATGTTATTTACCCAAATGACCTGCTTGAAGTATCTCCTATTAAGTATGTGCAAGTAAGAGAAGGAGATACACTCTGGAATATTGCAAAATCTTATGGAGTATCAGTAGACGAACTTAAGGCATGGAATAAATTATCTTCTGATATTATCCGACCAGGACTGCGTTTGTCTGTTTATACGGATATGCCANNTTCAGCGCTCCAGTTGCAAAGGCAGCAACTAGTTCACAGCCAGCAAAACCAGCAGCTTCATCAAACGAAATTATTGTTGAAGCGACTGCATACACTGCAAGTTGTGAAGGCTGCTCTGGTATTACAAAAACAGGTGTTAACTTAAACGCAAACCCTAATGCCAAGATAATCGCTGTCGATCCTTCTGTCATTCCACTTGGAACGAAGGTTTTTGTTGAAGGGTACGGCTATGCAACAGCTGAAGATATTGGCGGAGCAATCAAAGGCAACCGCATCGATGTATTTATTCCTACAAAAGACGCTGCTTTTGCATGGGGAAGAAAACAAGTAAAAGTGACGATTATCGACTAATTATATATAGTTTACAGAAAAGCATTGGCCAATATGGTCAATGCTTTTTCTTTAATCTTCCTTTTTGCCGGATGTTTTAAACGTCTTGCCCTTGATTATTTTCTTTTGAGTTATATTGGGCATAATAAATTTTAAGAAAAACTGCGTGATCTTAGAGTATTGTTCTTCGACTTTATCCATGACTGCGTTGACCCTATTTGTTAACGTCGTCTTTATCTCATTGAGCTGACTGGTTATTGTTTCTCCCACAGCCTCTTGTTTACCGAGCTGTTCCATGACTGTTTTATGGAATATTCCTTGTAAATCTGCCTGCTGGGAGATTATCACGTGAAGTTCTTCTTGCTTTTTAGCTTGAGTCGAAAGGGATTTTGTCACATCTTCATATTCCAAAAGCTTTCTATTTAAATCCTTAATCATTGATTCTTGGTAGGCAAGTTGATCAAGGATAGCCTGACTAATTAGCTCCTTATTCAAAAATGACGTTGCAAATTCCTGATGCATTTCTTTTAGCTTGAGCAGTTTATCATCTATTTCTGAAGTGGATTCCTTTTGTTTCGATATATTTTCTATCACCTTTTCGGATAAATTCTCCTGTCTTGTGAGAACCGAAACCAGTTCTAAAAAGTTTTTATTTTGCTCATTTCGACTAAGCTGTAGTGAGTTTTCAAAATGAGATACGCTTCCTGTCAATTCGGAATTCAGTTTTTGCTGTTCCCGGAGAACTTCCTCCATATAATTCAAGTGAAATTTATCTTGATTTTTCAGCTGAATAATTTCTTTGTCTTTTTTAAAAACCTGAGGCGACACAGAATCGTTTACAAACAATGGCATAGGCATCACTCCATTTTAATTTGATAAGTTGTCATATATTTTATGTCATTCACACAAAAGTGGTACTTGCGCAAAAGATAACACTTATTACCTTAAATTAAATAGGCTTGCTTGTAGAATGATAAGAAAAACGCTTTTTCAGAAAGGAGCAGCTGATATGCTAACAAATGGGCAGCTGTCGGCATTCAAGGCAGAGCTTCTCAAGAATAAAAAAGATCTGCAATCCCATCTCGACGGCAATGATAACTTTGATTTAAGGAGTGGGCATTTTCACGAGTCAATGGGGGAGCTTTCAAGCTATGACAATCATCCAGGCGATGAGGGTACTGAATTGTTCGAAAGGGAGAAGGATATTGCCTTAAATGATCATGTGGAATATCAAATCCGAAATATCAATAAAGCCCTTAAAGCAATTGAAACTGGAGCTTATGGCAAATGCGAGGCGTGCGGCAAGGAGATACCAGTTGAACGACTAGAAGCGCTTCCAGAGACTACGTTTTGCATAGATCATACTCCAGACCGTACTGTTTCACATAATCGTCCAATTGAGGAGGGGGTCCTAATGCCTCCTTTCGGCAAGTTTGACTTAGACAATAAAGATGAAAATGTGGCTTATGATGCTGAAGATTCATGGCAGGAGGTATCGAGCTGGGGTACATCGGAAACACCATCGGATTTTATGACCCCTAAAGACCATTATAATGATACGTATATTGAATCAGAGGAAAATGTAGGGTATGTGGAGGACTTTGAAAATTTTGTAGGTACTGATATTACCGGAAGAGATATTACCGTATATCCAAATAAACAGCATGAAAAATATGAAAATGAACTTGACGAAGAGGGCATTATGACCTCATTTGGTGATCTGCCAGCTTATGAACATGACCCTTATGTAGAAGATGAAAAATAAGCTTAAAAAGAAAAGTGGAGGTGTCCCATAAGGGCACCTTCATTTTTTTGTCTTGAATGGGATTACGTATGGATATTTCCGTTTTTTTGCACAATCTCTTCCGGGCAAACTGGCATGAAAAAATCAGAATCTATCTTTTTGTTCCTGTCGTATTCTCTTGGAAATTTATCATGTTGGGATTAAATATCTCGATACAGGGAAAAAGACAAGCATACTTTATGTCAACGAGAGGTGAGTCACTATTGAAAGAAAAAGTTATGCATTATGGAAAACTTCTGCTCGGTGAATTGAAAAAAGACCGCGCGACCGGCTTAGCAGCACAACAGGCATATTACTACATGCTTGCATTATTTCCGTTAATGATTTTAGTAATTTCAATTGTCCCTTATTTAAACATTGATCCCGAAAAAGCAATCAATGTTGTCAATCAATTGCTGCCTTCTGAAACTGCAAAGCTGTTAGAGAATAATATAGTAGATCTAGTCAAAGAGCGGAATGGCGGATTACTGACCTTCGGAATCATTGGGACAATATGGTCAGCATCCAATGGACTGAATGCTTTTATGAAAGCAATGAACATTGCATTTGACGTAAAAGAAACAAGGTCATTTATTAAAGCGAGACTGGTATCTATCCTTCTTACATTAGGATTAAGCGTTGCTTTTGTTGTCGCTCTTTTGCTTCCGGTATTTGGAAATGTCCTGATTAATACAGTACAGACAATTATCCCGATACCATCACAATTAGATATAGTGTTCAGTATTTTCCGCTGGGTCGTTGCATTTGTTGTAATGGTGGCAATATTGGCTGCACTATATCGGATTGCACCAAACAAGCAATACCCGTTTAAACATGTTATTCCTGGCGCAATTTTCGCTACTGTGGTTTGGCAGTTGATTTCCCTCGGCTTTTCGTTTTATGTTAGTAACTTTGGCAATTATTCAGCGACATACGGCAGTCTTGGCGGAGTCATCATCCTGATGCTATGGTTGTTCCTGACAGGGCTGGCCCTAGTGCTCGGCGGCGAAATCAATGCAATATACCATAGAGAACAAACTGGTGAAGAAACGATAAATAATGAAAAAACAGCTGCAGCAAACAGCTAAAAACAATCAAAAAAACAGCAGAAAAATCTGCTGTTTTTAATTTTTTTGGCAACTACTATTGTTATATTGATATGGCACTGTTCAAGGTGGCTGTTGCTTATTAACCCTGTTGATTAGAGAATAGGGTAAGTAACTCCTGCGGGATGAACGTGTCAGGGAGACTTGTGCTGATAGGGTTCATAAGTCATGATAGGTCAAATAACCCTGCAGGCGGCCTATAGCCCCTCAATGGGAAATGAAATCACGTTATTAGTTAAAGCAATTCATATACCTCATTCAACTGGTAAGCACGCTTATTATCAAATTCTTCTTTTGCATATTCAATTGCCTCAGGGAGGATTTTGTTTAAGAATTCAATTTCTTCCATAGTCAAGTCCCTTACAAAACTTCCTTCAGAGTGATATTTACCTTCTTCGATCCGCTAATAAATTTTTTTGCTCAAGGGATAGGTTTCGGTATAGTCTGCTAAGATTTCACGTAAATAAGCAAGTGTCTGATCCATGATTAATCCTGCTCCTCAAAATAGTCTTTAAATCTTTCTGTGTCGGTTGATTTATCCTTTTCAAAATAAGGATTTTCCACGGTCGGATCGGCTGGATCTAGATTTGTCTTGATGACCAGCTGTGGCGACGGGGCTCTGTTTGCAATGAGCCGATCGTTTAATTCCTTGAAATCAGGCAGTTTTTTATTTCCCGGGTTTGTTGGTTCCAACTTTAACACCTCCTTTCTATAAGGTGCTAAATGACGCGCAAGATTATGTATCGAACAAATTTGGCAAACTACTGATGAAAAATTCGCTGAAAAGGTTTTTTGCAGATGGGTACAGGGAAATCCTAGAATGTAAATACTTGAAATGGGGTGGCATGATTTGAAAGCTGTTACTTACCAAGGATCAAAGGATGTACAAGTAAAAGATGTTGAAGCACCGAAAATCGAACATAAGGATGATATGATAGTAAAAATCACCTCTACTGCGATATGCGGTTCAGATTTGCATCTCTATCAGGGAAACATGCCTCTTCGTCCAGGGTATATTATCGGGCATGAACCAATGGGAATTGTTGAAGAAGTAGGGCCAGGCGTTACGAAGGTAAAAAAAGGCGATCGCGTAGTCATTCCATTTAACGTTTCATGTGGAGAATGCTTCTATTGCCAGAATCAAATGGAAAGCCAATGTGATAACACCAATGAATACAAGGATACAGGTGCCTATTTCGGGTATACAGAACAGTATGGAAATCATCCAGGCGGACAGGCAGAATATTTAAAAGTACCATATGCGGATTTCACTTCCTTTGTAGTCCCAGATTCCTGCGAGCTGGAAGATGAGTCACTATTATTCCTTTCAGATGTTATACCGACTGCTTGGTGGAGTGTCGAGCATGCAGGAGTGAAACCAGGAGACACTGTAATCGTCCTTGGTGCTGGGCCAATCGGGTTGATGACACAAAAATTTGCTTGGATGAAAGGTGCAAAACGGGTCATCGCGGTCGATCACCTAGATTACAGGCTCATGCATGCGAAAGCGAAAAACAATGTGGAAATCTATGATTTTACGCAGCACGATGACGCGGGGAAATTCCTGCAAGATCTTACGAATGGCGGAGCAGATGTCGTAATCGACTGTGTTGGTATGGATGGGAAAAAATCTCCGGTAGAAAAAATTGAACAAAAATTAAAGCTGCAGGGAGGTACTCTTTCTGCCATTGAAATTGCTCACACAGCTGTGCGGAAATTTGGAACGGTTCAAATTACAGGTGTATATGGATTAAGATACAATATGTTCCCTCTCGGACGCTTCTTTGAAAGGAATATCACCATGAAAATGGGACAGGCGCCGGTTATTCATTATATGCCTAAGCTGTATGATATGGTGGTGAACGGTGAGTTCGATCCGACAGATATCATTACTCATCGAATGCCACTTACAGAAGCAGCACACGGATATGATATTTTCAATGACCGTAAGGATGATTGCATTAAGGTTGTATTGAAACCATAAAAGTAGGATGAATCAATTTAAAGTTACAGAATCCTCCAAGTTTTTAGCAGCACACTTTCCAAAATACAGGATTTATTTAAAGGTTAAAACCATCAAACGGCTAATTCACTACGAGGCCATAACTTTGCGAGAACCTAATAAAAGGGCAAAAGGAAGTTTATTAGGTGTTTACCCTGTTTCATCAAAAGGGGGGAGAAGTATGGCCAATCATCAAAGGATGGCAGCGAGGGTATTGGCTAACTAAAGCGTTTCGACTCCGGGGATAGTTAGGCTGAAATGACCTTGAAATTAGAAGATAAAATACGGTTTGGGAGTAAGCGATAGCTTTTCCCGACCTTTTTTTATTATAATGAGGAAAAATCGTCTGTAAGGAGCATTATTATTGTGGCTAAATTGTTTGCTAATTTATATGACCTTATTATGGCCCCATTTGAAAAAAGAGGAATTGCACGCATACGAAGGAAAATAATTTCTGGGGTAGAAGGGAGGGTTCTGGAAATCGGCGCAGGGACTGGGGCAAACCTTCCATTTTATTCTGCCGATAAAATCATCAGTATTGATGTCCTCGACCCAAACCCTCATATGCTTGAAAAAGCAAAACTGAAAGCGGGAAACGGAAAATGCTCTGTTCATTTCCATCATGGAGTCGCTGAATCGCTGCCTTTTAAGGATGGACAATTTGATACTGTAGTTGCAACACTTGTCCTATGTTCGGTTGAAGACCCTGAAAAGGTTTTCCAAGAAATACAGCGAGTATGCAAAAAAGGTGGGCGGATTGTTTTGTTCGAACATGTCAGGACGGAATCGTCCTCACTTGCGGCCATTCAGGACCTGCTTACACCTGCATGGAAAAGAGTGGCCGACGGCTGTCACTTAAACCGGGATACAGGCCGGTATATGAGGGATTCAGGCATCAAGATTATTAAGGAAAAGAAATATTTAAAAGGCATCTTCATCGAATTAGAGGGCAAAAATCCAGAAAGCTAAAAAACAAAGGCCTGTTTGGTACAGGCACAAGAGTTTCACCTTCCCGTAAACTGGTATAAATAGTTTGGGGAGGTACGATATGTATCCTTATTATTTTCATTACAGACAGAATGAAAAACTTATTAACAATCTTACAAAAGCCATCAATGGCGAATATAGTGCAGTACAATGCTATACAAAGCTTGCAGGGATGGCACCAAATGCAGAACAGCGAGAGCAAATCAATGAAATTTTTAATGATGAAAAGAAGCATCTACAACAGTTTACGCAAATTTATA
>DMSR01000070.1 GCA_003457145.1 Bacillus sp. (in: firmicutes) | reverse complement strand
AAAAGAAAATAATTTTCAAACGCCATTCCCCTGCCAAACCACATTGAAAAATTCTTATGTTAATTATGCCGTCCAAGTTTTTCCTGCCCTCAAGGGGCTTACGGTTATTTAACCTAACAAACATTTCACATTGTTTCAAGGATGTTACAGGATATCAGATGTACGAGGAAACCCTGTAGTGACTAGCCTGCCCGGAGTGTATACGCTTACATAATTTATTGAAGTAAATATATTATGAATATTCAGAAATGGTTATTTAGCGACTTAGCAGCTCCTTTCTCTTTTTCCCTGCGATGCTAAAATCATAAAAAAGAACCGAATCCAATGACTCGATTCTATCTATAATAAGTGAATCGTTCAGAGATAATCATTAATCTCTAGCAATTGAAAAAAGGGAGATTCAGTGCATAAATACAGCCGAGTTCTCCCGGGTGCATCTTTTTTATGTTTAAAATAAAATAAGCGGAGATTTTCCTGTTAAGTTCAGAACCGATCTCGTTTCGGGCTAAATAAGGGGAGGTTTTCCGGTTATGCCAAGCAGAATCCCTTATTTTTATGTTTTTCGAGTCAATAGACGGAATTTCTCCGCTTATTTTAGTTATTTTCAATGCTATTTACCTAATTAAGCGAAATTTTTCCGTCTAATAAACTGATAGAGCGGCTCCTTTCTACTCAAAGTCCTTCAAAAGCTCCAACAACTAACTGATAGTGTAATTCCGATGATAACGACTTTATAATATTCCAAAGCGAAAAAGCATGGTGATTAAATTGCTTATCACCATGCTTTTCACTACGTTATTTGTTCTGTAGTTCTGCACTTTAAAAGAGAACCCGTTTCTATTTTCAGGAGGCCTTCTTGCTATAAAGGTATTTATTTCAACTCAGTCTTGTTGTTCAAATGTACCGAATACGACTGCATGCCTGTTTTCCACCATTACCTGACCAAGGGCAATGACAGTGTCGATTTCCAGATTTTCATCCAGCAGGACGAGATCGGCATCCCTTCCTTCCTCAACCGTCCCTTTTTGCTTAAGTTTCAGAACAGCTGCAGGGTTTGCGGTGATAACCCTGATCGCTGTTTCAAGCGGGATCTGCTCCTTCTGGATGGCGTCCTTCACTTCTTTATACAAAGAAGAGACGCGCCCGATTTTCAAGCCGATCAGCTCGCCTTTTTCATCAAAGTCAGGGAGGCTCGCCTGCCCATCTGACGTAAAGGTGATCTGGCTGATATCGACTCCTGAGTCGAGCATTCTCTTAAGTGCAGTGCTGCACTTCACTTCGCCTTCTTCTAAAAACTTGGGGATGGAGCTGGTTGTGAAATCAATCCAGCCACCCTTTTTTGCATACGCCACCCCAGCTTCAAAGAGGTGCGGGTTCCTGTTTATGTGGGTTGGATAGAATTGGCGGATAGGGATATCCGTTGTGTCGACTACCTGTTCAATAACCTTTAAATGATCGTGACTATCGCCTACATGGACATTTACAATCCCGGCTTTACCAGACAGCATACCGCCAATCCGCGCTGCAGAAGCAATTTTCGCCAGTTCTTCGACAGTGGGCTGGGAAGATCGATGGTCAGCAATTGCCACCTCCCCTACCCCGATGATTTTATCAATTAGTATAATGTCATCTTCAATCTTGCCTGTAAGCGTCTTAACCGGCACCTGATAGGATCCCGTCTGGACAAAGCAAGTGATCCCCTCTTCTTCCAGTGCCCGGGCTTTAGCAATTAAGTTCGGCATCGTACGGGTCGTTCCGTCTGTCCCGATCACTCCGATCAGAGTCGTGACCCCTCCCATAGTGGCCTGAGTCAGCTGNNAATCCTGGAACAACCTTTTTCCCTGCAGCGTCAATAACCTTTATGTCTGTAAAATCTGCCGGAAAATCAATTTCGTCCTTAATAAGCCCAATTCTCTTGTCGACAAGTAAAATGTCCTTTTTTCCAAGCGGATCAGGTGCGTAAATTTCTGCATTTTTTATCAACGTCAGCATCTGTTAGATCCCTCCACTTTTCTTTTACTATAAACAAGCAGGCAGGATAAACCCTGCCGACTTGTGAATTATATTCCGATCGAAACTGCGACAATAATGAATAGAATCGAAACCACTACTAGCAACAGCATGAATTTGAGGATGAATCTAGCCCAGACACCCCAGTCAATCCTCGCTGCACCAAGAGTTCCAATTAAAGCTGCCGATGTAGGAACAAGGATGTTTGTCAATCCATCCCCTAACTGGAAGGCAAGGACAGCTACCTGACGCGAAACGCCGGCAATATCGGCTAATGGAGCCATCAGCGGCATAGTCAATGCAGCCTGGCCTGACCCCGAAACAACAAAGAAATTGAAGATAGATTGGAAGAAGTACATGAACACAGCGGAAACAGCCGCTGGCCAATCGCCGATTGCCTGGCCAGCTCCGTACAGCATCGTGTTTAGCACAGATGGAGCATCAGGGCTGTCACCGCCGAGGATGATAACAATCCCTTTCGCCATACCAACAACCAATGCAGCAGGAAGCAAATCCTTTGCCCCCTCAATGAATCCCTCAGCAATATCATCCAGCTTCATGTTATTTAATTTAAAAATAACACCAATGATACCTGCTACCAAGCCAATTGTGAAGAATTGGGAAGCAATCTCGGGAATATAATAAGCATGTTTAACGACTCCCCAGACAATCCATATGATCCCAAGGACAATTGTTGCGATAACAAGGCTATGGCCCAGAGTGAATTTGACATCCAGATCCTTAGTCTTCATATCCTTGCGGAAATAATCATCTGACTGATAGGTTAACGACTTCAAAGGATCCTTTTTTATACTGGCAGCATAGCGCCAAGTATAAGCAATTCCAATCAAGGTAAAGACCGCCCACATGGCGATCCTGAAAGGTGACTCCGATAGGACAGGCACACCGGCAACCCCCTGGGCAATCGCTACCCCGAAAGGATTCATCCACGAAGTGGCAAATCCAATTTGTGTGGCTACATAGGTAATCATTACCCCAGTGATGGCATCATATCCCAGCGCGACCATCAACGGAACAAGAATCATCGCAAAAGCGATTGCCTCCTCGCCCATTCCAAAAACGGCGCCGCCGAGTGAGAACAGGAAGAACATGACCGGAATGATCAAAACTTCTCTTCCTTTCGTCTTGTCGATTACATTCAGTATCCCCTCTTCAATTGCCCTCGTTCGCATAATGATTCCAAATGCACCGCCGATGATCAGAATAAAAGCAACTACCCCGACAGCCGA
>DMSR01000372.1 GCA_003457145.1 Bacillus sp. (in: firmicutes) | reverse complement strand
TGTAAGCTTCCTTGAAAGCTTCGCGATCCCGAACATCGAATTGTTCAACTTTCTCGTGCCGCTAGGTGAATTCCTTGTAGGACTTGGATTGATCCTAGGTACACTGACTACTGCTGCTATATTCTTTGGCCTAATGATGAACTTCAGCTTCTTCCTGGCTGGAACAGTATCTCACAACCCAACTGACATTTTCTTTGGCTTCATCATCCTGTTCGCAGGCTACAATGCAGGTAAATATGGTTTAGACCGCTGGGTCGTACCATTTATTCGCAAGAATGTTTTCAAACGCGGAGAAGAAGCCGCACGCAACGCTGCATAACCTTACTTTAACCCCCCCTTTTTATAAAATACAAAGGCTGCCGAGGATTCTCTCGGCAGTTTTTTTTAGTTGTGATGTTCATGGATTATTATTTAGAATATACTCGTATTAATACGGATACGGGGGAGTAAGCATGAAAAATATCCATAATCCATGGGTCAAGCTCAAGGAAACTATCGATGCTCAAGACTATAATTTGATCAATCAGCTTCAGGAGAGATGCAGCCAAAACGATCAAACGGCACTGAAGCTTGAGCTTGATTATAAGCTCGGTGTGGAGAGTGGGGAAAGCACGGGACTTAAGGGCATAAATGAATACATGTACTTCGACGGAGATCAGCTGATTGGCTATTTGGGGATTAGCAATTTTGGCGGCCCTTGGGAAGTGAATGGAATGGTGGATCCGGAATACAGGCGCCAGGGTGTCTTCACGAAGCTTTATGAACTAGTAATGGATGAATGGAAGCGCAATAGTTCAGGAGGTATGCTACTCCTTAGTGACCGCCAATCCCAATCAGGCCAGAAATTCATTGCCGGGACCTCCGCCCATTACAAGCATACAGAGTATGAGATGTATTTGAAACAAAATGCTCCAGTCCCTGCTCAAGATTTAGCTGGACTTACTTTTAGAAAAGCTACCAATGCCGATGCCAGGGAAATCACCCGGCAGAACAGGATTTATTTTAGCGACGAATCCACAAGTGCCAGTGTAGATGAGCTGGATACAATGGTTCTCCCTGAAGAAGAGGAAAAGCGCGGGATGACTTCCTATCTCGTAGAAAAAGAAGGAGAAATCATTGGGAAAGTGAACCTGCAGCTCACCTCCAAGCTTGGTGCCATATTCGGGCTTGGCGTCCTGCCTGAGCATCGCCGCAAAGGATATGGAAGAGCGCTGCTCCTGATGGCCATCGAAAAGCTGAAGGAAGCAAACGCACAGGAAATCATGCTGCAAGTGGCAGCTGAGAATGCAAATGCCCTCAACCTTTATAAGTCATGCGGCTTTGCAGAGACCTCGACGATGGATTACTTTGAAATGAAATAGCTTGTTTTTGCATTCTGTCAATTTTTTTAAAAAAAGAAGTAGAAGAATCTGTCCCGATTTTTTATCTTTAGTAAGTCGGCAATGGTATAACAACTGACCTGTTTTTTTTAACGGATTAAGGGAAAAACAAAGATATATCCTGGTAATTTTCGTACAGATTAATTGACAGCGTTACCAGGATGATTCAAAATACGATTGAGGGTATTTTAAAATAAGGAGGAATGGGAAATGAACGATATTACTGTTTATACAACCAATACTTGACCGTACTGCACAATGATGAAACAATTCCTTGAGGGTCAAGGATTAGACTACAAAGAAGTTAATGTGCAATTAGATCAAGCTGCGGCTCAAAAGCTAGTCGAAGAGACTGGACAGATGGGTGTGCCACAGACAAAGGTAAATGGCAACTGGGTTCTTGGTTTTGACCCAGAAACGCTTATGCAGCATGTAAAATAAGTTCATCCAAAAGAAGTGTGATTCTTCGATCTTTAAAAGGCAGTCCAATTCTAATATGATTGGATTGCCTTTTTAATTGGTTAAGATGAGCCTGTTTTTAATTGAGGAAAATAAAAAGTATTGACACCTAAACTGGAAATATGATAAATTTATCTCGAATTAAAAATAATCTATTTCGAGGTTTTATTTTTTTTAAGATTATATCTCGAATTCGAGATAAATAAAAACTAATTGGAGGGAATTTAGAATGGCAAAATGGACAGTAGACCAGGCGCACTCAGCAGTAGGATTTGAAGTAAAACACATGATGGTATCAAAAGTGAAAGGTCAATTTGATTCTTACACAGCAGACGTTGAAGCAGCCGACCTGACTGATTTAACAACCGCTTCAATCGCATTCAAGATTGACGTAGCAAGCATTGACACACGAAATGAAGACCGCGAAAATCATTTGAAATCAGCAGACTTCTTTGATGTTGAAAACTATCCAACAATCGATTTCAAATCTTCAAGCATCACCAAAGACGGGGATGACTATAAAGTAACTGGCGATTTAACAATCAAGGATGTAACGAAACCAGTAACATTCGATGTAGAATTCGGCGGCAAAGGTACAAACCCATGGGGTGTAGAAGTGTATGGTTTTGAAGCAGAAGCAAAAATCAACCGCGAAGAATTTGGCCTTACTTGGAATGCGGCACTTGAAACAGGCGGCGTTCTAGTAGGCAAGGACATCAAAATTAAAGTTGAATTAGAAGTGAATCCAGCAGCATAAATTTTATACTGTTGAATGAAACTAGGGCGGCTTCCTTTTCGAATAAGGTAAGCCGCCCTTTACTTTACAGTTCCTTTGTCATGAATGTACTATTGGGATCTTTCACATAATCGCCGAATGGAGGGCAATAGTCAAAGTCATATTTTTCATAGAGCTTCCTCGCCGGATAGAATGCCTCCATTGAACCTGTCTCGAGGCTTAGTCTCTTATAACCACATCTCTGTGCCTCGTTAATAATGTATTCAAGTAATGCTTGCGCAACCCCTTTTCGGAGATG
>DMSR01000553.1 GCA_003457145.1 Bacillus sp. (in: firmicutes) | reverse complement strand
GATACTGCATATGACGGCAATGGTAACGGCATCTCAGATTGGATGGAGGTAGTAGCCATTGCAAAGGATCTTGGCTTTGAATGGGGAGGGGACTGGACCCATTTTAAGGATTATCCTCATCTTGAAATGCGATTCGGTCTGACTATTAATGAACTAAAACGGGGAAAGCGCCCTCCTGAAGAACCAATGACCGCTTGGCAGGAATAACCTTTCCAATCAACACAAAGCATCGGCACTTTATACTGCCGATGCTTTTGTATATGGTATTTACTTGTGATTTGAAACGGCCATTTTTTGATGTGGTTTCTTGAACTTCAAGAACTGCTTAATAATTAAGGTTGGCCCGCCAAGGACGAAAAGATATCTAGCTTCAATAACCTGTTTCATGATGGAGGCAAACAGACCGCTGATATTGAATCCGAATACCTTACCGACGGCTGCTCTATTGCCAATAGATGCAACCGTTCCTTTATGGTGATATTCAAATGTTTTTAAAGGCTCTCCACGCAAACTTGCTGCAATATTTGGTCCGCAAGTCTCTGCCTGCTGGATGGCAACCTGGGCAGTTGGAGGAAGGGCAGTCTGCTCATCCTTCATGAATAGAGCAGCATCACCAATACAGAAAACATTTTCCATACCTTTTACTCTAAGATGCTGGTCAACCGGTATCCTTCCTTTTGTAATCGGCAAATCCAATTTTTCCAGCAGTCGGTTTCCACGAACACCGCCAGACCAAATCAGTGTTCTTGCTGGCAACTCTAAACCGTTGTCCAGCTTTATGGAAGTTTCTGAGCATTCGAGAATTTTGGTTGAAGTCATCAATTCCACGCCGTGTTTCTTCACATAGTCTTCTGTGAAGTTTATTGCTTTCTGATCAAACCCTGGAAGTACCGTATTTGATGCTTCAATATTTATGATTCTAGTTTCATTTACTGGGATCTCATAAGTTTTGCAAAGTTCAGGAATGGACTCAACAAGTTCACCAATCATTTCAATCCCGGTAAACCCTGCACCTGCAACAGCAAAAGTCAGCCTTGAAGCATCATGGTCTTCTTTATAGGCTGCGAATTGCCTGATAATATGGTTGTAAATCGCTTTTGTGCTTCTAAAGCTGCTAATTTTAAATGCATTTTCTTCAACGCCAGGAATCCCAAACGTATCAACTTCAAAACCAAGACAAATTAGTAAGTAATCATATTCGACTTGTTCACCTGACTCCAAGACGACTTGCTGCCCGTTAAAATCAACTGTTGCGACAGTCCCTTTTTTAAATTGGACTTTGTTAGTCTGGAGCAAGTCGGGAATATGCAGAGTGATTCGTTCATCAGTAGCTGTACCAGCACCAGTTTTATGGAGCTGCGTTGCGATATAGTGATAATCATGCTTATTGATGAGAGTTACATCAGCCTCGCCGTTTCTTAATGTTTTTTCAAGCTGCCTGCTTGTAATGAGGCCACCGTATCCTGCACCTAGAATGACTACTTTTGGAGTTTTCATTATATATTCCTTCTTTCTTCGTTAAATATGCCTTTCCTTGTGAAGAGTTT
Organism: Bacillus sp. (in: firmicutes); assembly: GCA_003457145.1. Lineage (GTDB taxonomy): Bacteria > Bacillota > Bacilli > Bacillales > Cytobacillaceae > Mesobacillus. The sequence goes on along the minus strand of DMSR01000553.1, from coordinate 1,003 downwards.
CACATTAGGTGTTAAAAAAATAAACGAAATTCTTTCGTTAGTAATCCGTTTTTATGTGAATGTATTCACATGATATAATAAGGGCATAAGTAATAATATTACCCCATATGGGAGGAACTCATGATGTTTAATAATTTAGTTTTTGAGGTTAAAACTTGGTGGAATGGCGACCCGTATCCAAATGACGAAATCAATGAATTTGAGCGTATTGAATCCAAGCATACTAGAGTCCATCATGATGAAGATATATATGAAATGATTCGTGTACATTAAATAAGATAGAACAAGGAGCCTTTACAGGAGTGAAGGCTTCTTTTTTTCATTATAAAACCTTTAAATTTGAGGATGAGAGGAGCGAAGGTTAGTCAAGGGTTTTCTGCAATGTAGGCTGGCAGTTAATCATAGATATAGCGAATAATATATCCCCTTAAATAAAAGGATTACTCCCGCAAATAAGGTTGATTTCCGCAAAATCAAAGGGTAGTAGAGCAATTTGGAAATTCAGCTTTTTTCACCGAAATTAGCATCCATCTACTGGAAGGTACCGTAAATTCTCTATCGGTAAAATTCCTTTTCTTATACAATAGTAATAGTGATATTTATACTGTGATTAACAAGTTTGTAAAGGGGGATACACGAAATGTACGAAGAAGGCTATGTTGATGTAACAGGAGGAAGAATCTGGTACGAGATATATAATAAGGATGCCAGCGGGACTCCGGTAATTGTGCTGCACGGAGGTCCGGGTTCATCGTCTTATTCACTTAAGGGATTGAAGGAGCTTGGTGCCGAGCGTCCTGTAATTTTATATGATCAGTTGGGCTGCGGGAAATCCGATCGGCCGATAGACACTTCTCTATGGAAAATCGAACGATTTGTGGAGGAGCTGGCACAGATTCGTGAAGCCTTGAAGCTTGATGAAGTACATATCCTTGGTCATTCATGGGGAACGACACTTGCGGCAGCTTATTGTCTTACCAAGCCAGTTGGTGTGAAAAGTGTG
>DMSR01000533.1 GCA_003457145.1 Bacillus sp. (in: firmicutes) | reverse complement strand
ATCCACCCTGAAGAACAGCTTCTTCAATGGTCAGGACCGGTAAATCTTCCTTGAGTATGCCCATGAGCATTTTTTTATCCAGCGGTTTGATGAACCTCGAGTTTACTACTCTTACAGATATTCCTTGTGTTTCAAGTATTGCTGCTGCCTCCAGCGCCATTGGGATGGTAGTGCCAAAAGTAAGGATTGCAGCATCGTCGCCTTCACGCAATACTTCCCACGTTCCAATTGGAATCTCCTTCAATTGTTCATCCATCGGCACTCCAAGCCCATTCCCACGCGGATATCTGAGTGCAATTGGGCCATCATCATACTTTAATGCTGTATTAACCATGTGCTGCCCTTCATTTTCGTCTTTAGGCATCATTAATACCATGTTAGGGAGGTGCCTTAAAAAGGCTATATCAAACACACCCTGGTGAGTCTCTCCATCCGCACCAACCAAGCCCGCCCGGTCGATCCCGATAAATACATTCAGGTTCTGCCGGCATATATCGTGCACGACCTGGTCATAGGCCCGTTGCAGGAATGTCGAATAAATAGCAAGGAATGGTTTCATTTTTTGAGTCGCCAGACCTGCAGCAAAAGTCGTAGCATGTTGTTCTGCAATCCCGACATCAATCATTCTGTCAGGAAACTCGCTTGCAAAGCCCTCAAGTTTTGACCCAACCGGCATAGCTGGGGTGATCGCAACAATCCGCTCATCCGTTCTTGCTATCTTTCTGACTGTTTCACTGACAAGCTTACTCCATGCAGGAGGGGAAAATTCAGGTTTAACAAAGGCACCTGTTTCCATCTTATAAGGGCCAGTTCCGTGCCAAGTCCCGATTTTATCATTTTCAGCCGGGTTGTAGCCTTTCCCTTTTTTGGTTATAACGTGCAGGAGCACAGGCCCTTCCTGCTTCTTTGCATAAGTCAGGTTTTCAAATAAATCTTCATAGTTATGACCATCAACTGGTCCAAGATAGGTGAATCCTAGTTCTTCAAAAAATATTCCGGACACAAATAAATATTTTAAACTGTCCTTCACTCTCTCTGCTGTTGCCGCTAGATGGGACCCAACCGCTGGCACCTTCTTCAGCAAATACTCCAGCTCATCTTTCACCCAGTGATACTTCCCAGCAGTCCGCAGTCTGCCTAAGACACTATGCAGGGCACCGACATTAGGGGCGATTGACATTTCATTATCATTTAATATAACAATTAATTTCTTTTTTTCATGGCCGATATGGTTAAGAGCTTCAAGTGCCATACCGCCAGTAAGAGCACCATCCCCAATGATGGGAACGATATGGGATTTCTCACCTTTCAAATCTCTGGCGATTGCCATGCCCATCGCCGCTGAAAGGGATGTGGAACTATGGCCAGTTTCCCATACATCATGTTCGCTCTCAATCATTTTAGGAAATCCGCACAGACCTTGATGCTGCCGTAATGTGTCGAATTGACAGGCTCTACCTGTCAGTATCTTATGTACATAAGACTGGTGGCCAACATCCCAGATCAATTTATCTTTAGGACTGTCAAAACACTTATGCAGGGCAATCGTTAACTCTACTACACCAAGATTAGGCCCGATGTGTCCGCCAGTAACCGATAATTTTTCAATTAAAAATTGTCGAACCTCTTCGCTTAAACGTTCCAATTCCTTATTAGAAAGGTTTTTTAAAAAGGAAGGGTCTTTTATTGATAAAAGATCCATTTACGGACCACTCACTTTCATTTCTGACTTATTATTCCGTATACTTTTTGAAAAATGCTGTTATTTAGCTCATAAGCATATTGTTACATAAAGGGGGTTATTTCGTGAGTACTTACTTTGACTATTGGATATCACCTAGTCCAAAAGTAACAAAAAAGCCACAAATTCACAAAAAAAACGATGAATAAAACGAAATAAATCTGTTTTCCCAAGAAAGTTGTTAGTAATACCATATATTAAACAAATAAAGATTTTCAAGTTTAACAATAATAATGGTAAAAAAAACTGCTAACACAATCGTGCTAACAGCCAATTATAGCACATGGTCGCAGCACCCTCAATGGAATGCCTGTTAATTATTCCTTACACCGATCATATCCGTAATTTCAGAAAGGATCGCTACGTTCACCCCTATTGAAGCTAATGCCTTTTTTGCGCTTTGCAAATGGAGTTCTAGAGCCTCCTTCGCACCATCAATACCAAGCAGGACTGGGTACGTACTCTTATCATTTCCAGTATCGCTTCCGACTGGCTTTCCTATCAATTCTTCTGTACCCTCCAAATCGAGGATGTCATCCCTGATTTGGAAAGCGAGCCCGATATGATAGGCAAACTGGGACAATACATCTTTCTGAACTTCAGTCGCCCCGGCTATTTCTGCCCCGGCTATGATACTGTATTCCAATAGCTTCCCTGTTTTATTAATATGGATATATTCAAGCTGGTCAAGTGTTAGCTGCTTCCCTTCACCTTCCATATCAGCAACCTGTCCGCCGACCATCCCCGGGGCACCAGCTGCAGTGGACAAACCGTTTATCAAGGATAATTTCACTTTATCGGAAACCGATTCCTCGGGAATATCGGCAAGCATTTTAAAACTCAATGTCAAAAGGGCATCACCGGCCAGGATCGCAGTCGCCTCTCCAAACACTTTATGGTTGGTCGGCTTTCCTCTTCTTAAATCATCATCATCCATGCTCGGAAGATCGTCATGTATGAGTGAATATGTATGCACCATTTCTATCGCTGCAGCTGCATCTAGTCCATGCCTGGGATCTTTTCCAAATGCCTCGACCACCGCAAACAACAGCAGCGGCCGGATACGTTTTCCCCCCGCCTCAAGTGAATAGAGCATTGCTTCAGCCAGACTTGCAGGTGTTTCCAGCTTTTTTACAGCTTCCCTTAACCTTGCTTCAACTATAGCCTTATATTTTTTTGTGAATGATTCCAGCGATACAGAATGCAAAGCTATTCCCCCTCATTTATGGAGAAACCTTCCGTCCGTCCATCTTCGGTAATGATCTGGGCCAGTTGTTCTTCCACATTCTTTAGCTTATCATGGCAAAGCTTTGATAGTTCCATTCCATCTTTATAAAATGAAATAGCTTCTTCGAGGGGTACGTCCCCCTCTTCAAGCTTCTCAACTATGCTCTCCAATT
>DMSR01000360.1 GCA_003457145.1 Bacillus sp. (in: firmicutes) | reverse complement strand
AGCTGATGCTTTAAGAGACGATACAATCCTGGTTTCTATCATGCACAGCAACAATGAAGTGGGGACGATGCAGCCAATCCGCGAAATCGGTCAGCTGCTTTATGGGCATCAGGCTGTTTTTCATTCAGATGCTGTACAGGCGTATGGAATTGAAAAATTGGATGTAGACGAATTGAAGGTGGATCTTTTATCTGTTTCTGCGCATAAAATCAATGGACCTAAGGGAATCGGGTTTTTATATATTCGTGAAGGCATTAAGATTGCTCGCCAGCTTTTTGGCGGAGAGCAGGAGAGAAAGCGTCGGGCTGGCACGGAGAATGTTGCTGCGATTGCTGGTTTCCGTGAAGCTGTTAATATATCAATGCATCAGCTGGCCAGCAAGCGAACCATCTATGACGAATACAGGAGACTTTTCATCGACAAGCTTCATACAAGCGGAGTCAGCTTCCATCAGAACAGTTTGCTTGAAAATTCATTACCTCATATTTTAAACTTGAGTTTTCCAGGCACGAATGTCGAAGCGATGCTTGTCAACCTAGACTTAGCAGGAATAGCCGTTTCAAGCGGCTCAGCATGTACGGCGGGTTCAATCGATCCATCACATGTGCTGGTTGCTATGTTCGGAAAAGAATCTGACCGGTTAACAAATTCAATCCGATTCAGTTTTGGATTAAACAATACAAGAGAGCAGATTGAAAAGGCTTCAGAAGAAACAGCGAAAATTGTTCAGAGGCTTGCAAAGAAATAAACAGTTTACCGGTAAATAGTGATTAAAAATAAGAGAGGGGTGAAGTCATAATGGAAAAATCACCTAAGGATACTAGAGTGGTGGTTGGGATGTCTGGTGGTGTAGATTCCTCAGTTGCAGCTCTGCTCCTTAAACAGCAGGGCTACGATGTAATTGGCATTTTTATGAAAAACTGGGATGATACAGATGAGTTTGGGGTCTGTACAGCGACAGATGATTATGAAGATGTAATCAGAGTCTGCAATCAGATTGGAATTCCGTATTACGCGGTAAACTTTGAAAAACAATACTGGGATAAAGTGTTCACTTATTTTCTAGATGAATATAAAGCAGGCAGGACACCAAATCCGGATGTAATGTGCAATAAGGAAATCAAATTCAAGGCATTTCTTGAGCATGCGCTCAATCTTGGGGCTGATTATTTGGCAACAGGCCATTATGCACAGGTAGAAGACCGTGATGGAGAGCGTAAGATGCTGCGCGGACTGGATGAAAACAAGGACCAGACTTATTTCTTGAATCAGCTTGATCAGAGCCAGCTGGAAAAAGTCATGTTCCCGATTGGCAACCTGGAAAAATCCCGGGTGAGAGAGCTTGCGATGGNNCACAGCCTGGCAACATGGAAACCTTTAGCGGCGAACTAAAAGGGAAGCATGACGGTCTGATGTATTATACAATCGGCCAGCGTCAGGGACTGGGCATTGGCGGATCTGGAGAGCCATGGTTTGTTGTCGGCAAGGATCTTAAACGCAATGTCCTGCTAGTTGAACAAGGCTTCCATAATGAGTTGCTTTATTCTGACAGCATTACGGCAGTAAATATCAGCTTTGTATCAGACAGGCCGAAGCCGGAAACTTTTGAATGCACAGCTAAATTCCGTTACCGCCAGCCAGATAATAAAGTAACAGTGAAGCTGCTGGAAGACGGGACTGCAAAGGTAATGTTCAAGGAACCAATCAGGGCTATAACGCCTGGACAAGCCGTTGTTTTTTATGATGGAGATGAGTGTCTTGGTGGCGGTACAATTGATGAGGTTTTTAAGGATGGAAGTAAATTGACATATGTCGGTTAACACCGATTGATTCCCCGGCGGGCTGGGTTCGCCGGGGATTCTTATATGAATTTTGAACGAGCAGCGTCACGAGGATAACCCAGGATTATGGTATACTTGCATGTAGATTGGAGTGGGAAGATTGGATAAAAATCAGGCAGGAATTCAGTTTATGAAGGAAGGGAAATGGGAAGAAGCGGCCCAGGCTTTCATGGAAGCCATTGAAGAAAAGCCCGCAGATTCTGTTGCATACATAAATTTCGGAAATGTACTTACAGCAATTGGCGATAATGAACGAGCTTTGAATTTTTACAATAAGGCAATCAGTATCGATGAGAACGCTACAGCGGCTTACTATAGCAAGGGTGGGCTCTATTACGATGAGCAAAATTTCGATGAGGCTAAAAATATGTTTGAGATGGCCTTGAAAAAAGGACTGGAGACGGGTGACAACTACTTTATGCTTGGAATGAGCCTTGCCCAATTGGGTAATAGCAGACTGGCGCTTCCTTATTTACAGAGAAGCACCGAGCTTCTTGAAGAGGATGCTGAAGCTCATTTTCAAAATGGACTCTGCCTTGCACGGGAAGGTTTCATAGATGAGGCGATCATTAACCTGGAGAAGGCAGCAGAGCTTGACCCGCAGCATGCAGATGCGCTGTATAATCTTGGTGTCGCATACGGATTTAAAGAGAATGGTGAAAAAGCGCTTGATATGTTCAATCGCGCATTGGAAATCCAGCCTGACCATCTGCTTGCAGGACATGGAAAGAAATTGATTGAAGGACAAGGCAGCCTGTAAGAATCGTGAAACCTGAAGGAGGGGGAAATCCAGTGCGAAAGCAAGACTCGCTTGACCTGTTTTCTGAGCAGGGAAAGTTCATGAAAGGAAAGCATCTCGTCACGATCTTTCATAACGAGCAAAACCTTTATACAGTACTCAGGATCAG
>DMSR01000138.1 GCA_003457145.1 Bacillus sp. (in: firmicutes) | reverse complement strand
GATACAGCTTCTTCTTCAGTAGTGTCATCAGCAACAAATTCTTCAGTTACATCTTCTAAAAGATCACTAACAGCAAGAACAGCCGATAATAAAATTGCATGCATCTTTATTATCGGCTGTTCTTGCTGTTAGTGATCTTTTAGAAGATGTAACTGAAGAATTTGTTGCTGATGACACTACTGAAGAAGAAGCTGTATCTGAAGAAGTTGTTGCAGAAACAAAATAAAGATCAATATCTTTTTAGAAAAGACCTCCAATTTAGTGTGGAGGTCTTTCTCTTTCCTTTCACTTAGAGATTTAGATGCTTACAATCATTTGCTGATTAGGTCAAAAAAAGACCCCCTATCACCATAATTCCCTCTCTATACAATTAACTAAGGTGTTCAATCTGGTTTGTTAATAGATTTTTTCTCCCCTACTTTTACTCATACATAACCCTTTCATAATGGGATTACTAGGTTAGTAGTTTCATTTGGAAACAACGGCAAATTCCAGTAAACGAGGGTAATACTGCTTAAATTTCCCTGTTAGTCCCCTGCTCAAATGGGTAAATACTCTATAAACAGTAAATTTAAGGAGGAATCTGCTCGTGATTATTGTATATATCAGTCTTGCTGTTATTGTTGCTTCATTGGCCTACCTTGGGTATGTTGCATTTAAAGCTTACAAAGCCGCGAAGCCATCTATTGAAGACATGCAAGAAACAGCAACCAGAGTCCAGGCAAAGACCGATGCCATCAAAGAGGAAACAGACAAGCTTACTTTCAAACAACAGAAGTTAATGACAGACTTTGAAAAGAAGAAAAAAGCAGTCAATACGGTTGTTTTCTCAGTAAAACAGACGCCGATTGAATTCAAGCATGCGCTAAAAGTTAAACCTGTCGCTGCCCTTGAACGCAAGTTTAAAGCAAGACAATGGAATCGTAAGCGTCAAAATAGAACGGCACAAACTCAATATTAAACAGGGCCTCTGCCCTGTTTTTTTGTGAGAACTCCCCCAAATAACCATATTCCCATATTTGATTGTTGACTATTTCCCAATAGACCACGCTTCATGCAGTAATGCGATTTACATAGAGATAGACTTATTTAGGTATTTAGTCCGATTGCCGAAATAATAATTAGTGATTATTATGTATAAATATACAACCTATTAGATGGAGGAATACATAATATGAAAAAGAAAAAAATCATATCAGGTGTCATTGCAGCAAGTTTACTGGCAGCTTCACCTTGGACTCCAGCGCTTGCGGAGACATTTAAATGGAAAAACGTAAATGTTTATGAAGAGCAGAATGGCAGCTTGTTTAACAGCGAAAACTATGACTTTATGAAATTCTCACAAATTGGAGAGAAGCTGTCTGAGCTGGAGAAGCAATCCAATCGTATTAAGGTCGAAGTAAAAGGGCAATCCTCAACTGGCCAGCCCCTTTATGTAGTAACAATCGCAGCACCCGACACTCAGGGTAAATTCGGGAAAATCCAGGCTTTAAGAAAACAAATGTTCAAGAATTCTGGCAAAGCCCAGGACTGGATACAAAATAACCCTGATTTCAAGGTTCCTATCATGATCAACGGTTCGATTCATGGAACCGAGTTTATCGGCAGTGATGCGGTCATGCAGCTGATCGAACGTTTTGCCCTTGAAAATGATGAAACAACGAAAGAGATACTCGAGAATAATATCTTGATTTTCAATGTTGTTCAAAATCCAGACGGAAGAATTGATGCTACTCGTTTCAACGGCGAAGGAATCGATTTGAATCGTGATTTCATCACTCAGTCACAGCCGGAAACCCAGGAAACAGTAGCGTTAATCAAGGAATGGAATCCAATGGTCTTTCTTGATACCCATGGCTATGTGAAAAACTACGCGCCGAATAAGCAGGGCCTTCTTGAACCATGTACCGTTCCGCATAATCCAAACTATGAATACGATCTTTACGAAAAATGGGCAATGAACCAGGCAGAAGCAATGGAAGCAGAAATCATGTCCAACAAGGATAAATATAATGGCAGTCTCTATCAATCGATGGTAGGAAGCTATATTCCTCAACGTGATGATGCAGAAGGCTGGGATGACTATCCGCCAATTTTCACGCCTATGTACGCAATGTATCACGGCGCCTACGGGCATACGCTTGAGGCTCCGACAAATGACCTGGACGGCGTCCGCTGGACATATGATGCAATCATGGGTTCCCTGAAATATGCTACTGCCAACAAACAGGCAATGATCACGGACCAAATTGAGATGTTCAAGCGTGGAATTAACTTTGACCATCCATTCCATGAAGATGGTTTCTTCCCGACTGCCTATGTCCTTCCAGTGGATTCAGAAGATCCAACTGTGACGCAAAAGGCGGTTTCCCACCTTCAGAAAAATGATATTGAAGTGGTGCAGGCTACAAAGGCTTTTACAGCCGATGGCAAGTCATACCCGAAAGGAACGTATATTGTAAAAATGGACCAGGCAAAAGCCGGTCTTGCGAATACGATGCTTTGGGATGGCGAGGACATCACTGAGGATGTCGATACAATGTATGATATTTCAGCATGGAGCTTGCCTGAGCTTTGGGGATTCGAAGCGACTGCTGTCCAGGATGGATTCGACGTAACAGCAACCAAGGTAAATCAGGTACAAGATCAAGGTTCATTAACCGGAAAAGGTCCATTCTTGATCCCAAACAGCTCTGTAAATGCCATTAGCCTAGTGAACACTCTTCTTCAGCAAGGTGTTTCTGTAAAACGTGACGCTGAAGGGAACTTTTATACAGCAGCAGCAGCGAACACAGTTTCAGCAGCGGTTAAACAATCCGGGCTGCACATTGGATCTGCACATATTCCTTCAGATGCAGTTGAACTATCTAACATCAAGGTTGCGATTCTGAAGGACGGCGGCATGAATAAGGCTCAATCACATGCTGGCACCAAGCTGGCGCTTAAGCGTCTCGGATTCGATTTGACAGAATTAACTCCGGCAGAGGTTGCTGAAAAAGGTCTTTCTGATTTTGATGTTTTTGTATACAGCGGCACGGAAGGCTTGATTTCCAAATCACAAACCCGTGCAGGCAATAAAGAATTCGGCTTTCAAAATCCAGGCCAATTCGACAGCTTCAAAGCAAATATTGATGAATTTTTAACTGATGGCGGAAAATATATCGCAGTCGGTGCCGGCGCATCCCTTGCGACTAAAACATTAGGCCTTACTGATGATAAAATTGTAGTTGCAAGCTATAATAGCAACGGAATTGCAAAGGTAGATTACGATGGCACTGGTGTAACCGGCGGCTACAGCCAGGATGATTTAGGCTTTGTATACCGCCCTGTCTGGTATGAGAATACCGATAACGATCATGTTGCTGCAGCTTTCGATGACAATGCGGAATTCTTTGTTGCCGGACACTGGAAAAATAGTGTTAATGCACAAGGAAAAGCAGTCATCGTCAAAGAACAGGATAAGGACGTAACGATGATTGGCCTCGAAGCAGGCTTCCGTGACCATACGGATTATTTGTTCCGACTTCTTTCCAACAGCATTTTTGAAAAATAAGCATATTAAAAGCATCGGGCGCTTACTGACCCGATGCTTTTTTCTCGTGATGGAAGCAATACTTTTTAAAAGCCTGTAATTTTTTGCTTCAATTGTATTCAACAGTGCAAGCTCCTTCAGCCGCTGGACTAACTGATAGCTGTATAGCTGACCCCACATCAAAGCCCCTATTATTAGATGATCTCGATCAAAGATAAAGTCCTGCAAGAAAAATCCCCAATGCTTCTTCATATATTTCATCAAACTGGGATAATGGCAGAGGATTGATCCCAAAGCCAAGCTCAACAGTGAAGCCTGGCCGGCGCCAATCCTGGATGAACCAGTCTTTATAGCCTGCATAGCTTTCGATCGTCTTGATTGGCTGGTAGCCGCTAACCCTGGCAAATTCATTGACCATAGCTTCGGATTCTGGTGGTTCAAGATTTTCAAAGCCCCAATAAATAACTTCTCCCTGGGTGTGAAATGCAAGGACACGTGAAAAGTCACGTCTTCTTGTCAGCTCTGCCATGCCAATCGATTCTGGTTCAGATAGCGGCCGCTCTCCTACGTAATCCCTCGGACCCGGACGCCCAGGGTTACGTTCTTTTTCAAGCTCCCATTTTGCCGGGAACTGATCATTCAAATCCACTCCCCGGATATTCGCCTTCCATCCACTGAAATCCCTGCTTCCATTATTCAATTCTACCACCCTGTTATTCCATGGCTCCACAGCAGGCGGCCCATTTAGGACAAGGTCCACTCCATCCGGGTTCACCATTGGCACAATCGAGAGCGTTGTTTGGTTGTAAAAAGGTGACATCAACAGTCCTCGAATCGAAGAATGATTGGTTAATGCCAGGAGATAATCATTGAGAAAAGTCATGATAATTGGAGTTGTAATCCATTCATTCGCATGAAAAGAGCCATTATAATGAACCCTCTTTGCTCCGTCTCCAATCAGGGCTTCGGGAATCCTTTTCCCTAAAACTGAATTTCCCACCGATGGTAATCTGATGAACGGATAAATGTTTTTAAGTCGATTCAGGTCATTTGTAAGAGCTGCATAGTCATAATTCTTTTTCCCCTGCACGATTCTCCAGGTAATCCTTAGCGGAACCTTGATCATTTGGCCTACATAAAGAGCGTTGGGATTGATATTCCTGTTTGCCAATAATAAGCTCTCAACCGGCAAATTCCTGCTCCGTGAAATTCCCCATAAGGTATCTCCTGCCCGAATGCGGTAGTCCACTGCTGCAAAGCCCGGAATTTTGACAGCTTGCCCGACTTGTAGTGCATCTGGATTCAATTCGCGGTTAGAATCTATGATCAGCTGGAGAGAAATATTGAAAAGATTGCTGAAATGCCATAATGTATCTCCCCTTCTCACATATATATCCATAGCGCACCTCCTGTTTCTCAAAAGTTGCATCTGTACATATGTATGTGAGAAATTTTGAAATCTGGCATGAAAATTTCAGAAAGTTATTTTTAACAAAGAAATTTTAATAGCATTAATGATAAAATTTAAATATAGTGCTTATCCAAATAATGTCGAGAAGCCAATCTTCCGCCTTTCTACAGCACCTTGCTCAAAAACTCTTTCGTCCGCGCATGCTGAGCGTTTTCAAACAGCTCCTTTGGTGTGTTTTCTTCAACAATCAATCCTCCGTCCATAAAAATGACGCGGTCGCCCACTTCCCTTGCAAATCCCATCTCATGGGTCACGACGACCATTGTCATCCCTTCCCGTGCGAGCTGCTTGATGACCTCAAGCACTTCACCTACCATTTCTGGGTCCAGTGCCGATGTAGGTTCATCAAAAAGCATGATTTTTGGTTCCATCGCAAGCGCTCTGGCGATTGCCACCCGCTGTTTCTGCCCGCCTGAAAGCGACGAAGGATAAGCTTCGGCCTTTTCCTCCAGCCCTACCTTTTTCAATAGTTCCATACCTTTTGCCTTAGCGTGATCATCAGTGATTCCGCGTACCTTCACAGGAGCCAGCATGATATTTTCAATCACTGTCTTATGCGGAAATAAGTTGAAATGCTGAAAGACCATCCCTACTTCTTCGCGCACTTTATTTATGTCCGTACCTTTGTCGGTTACGTCCATTCCTTCGATCAGCACAAGCCCGTCCGTAATTGTCTCAAGCAAATTGATGCAGCGCAGAAAAGTGGACTTTCCTGATCCAGACGGACCAATCACAACGACAACCTCCTGGGGCTGGACGATAACATTTATTCCTTTCAGAACCTTGTTTTTGCCAAATGTCTTCTGTAAATTAGCGACTTTTATCATTCTGTATCCAGCCCTCTTTCCAGACGATTTAACAAAAAGCTTAGCGACAGCGTTAATAACAGATAAATGATTGCAGCAGTAAGATATGGCTCCCAAACACGATAATATTGCCCTGCCATTGACCTTCCCCAATACATGATTTCCGGTGTGGCAATAACAGCCGCAAGCGAAGATTCCTTGATCAGGACGATAAATTCGTTGCCAAGCGGCGGAATCATCCGTTTGAAGGCCTGTGGCAAAATGACATACCTCATCGCCTCCACATGGGTCATTCCCAATGAACGTGCAGCCTCCATCTGCCCTCTATCAATCGACTGGATGCCGGCCCGGAAAATTTCTGCAATATATGCAGCTGCATTCAATGACAGGGCGATGATCGTGGCGATGATTCCATTTGTCTGACCGATGAGCACCGGGACCACACCAAAATGAATCAATAATATTTGCACAAATAAAGGTGTACCACGGAAAAAGGTAATATACCAGTCGAATGGCCAAGCCAGTAATTTGCGGCGCTGTATTTTGCCAAGACCGATAAACAAACCGAGGATTGTCCCGATTGCAATCCCTGCAAGGGAAAGCCCGATTGTAACAAGCGTACCTTTTAGCAGGTAAGGAGAATATTCAAGAATAATATCAAAACGAAAATCCATAGCTTGACCTCCCAATAAGAAAAGCGCAAGCGCCTTGGTCAGCCCCGAAAAGCGCAACACTATTCCCTAGAGTTACGCATCTTCATAGGCTGGTATTTTCAGCGGTTACTCCGCTGCTTCTTGTTCTGCCTTCAACTTCTCCATGTCTGGTTTGGTGCCAAACCATTCCTGATAGATTCTTTCATAAGTTCCATTTTCAAAGACCTCTTTGATTGCTTCATCCAAATTTGCCTTCAGCTCGCTTCCTTTCGGAAACAAGATGCCATAGAATTCTGCTTCGAAGCTTCCACTGTCTTCTATGACCTTCAGTTTTTCGTTAGGGTTATTTTTTGCATATACCTCAACAACACCGTTATCGGCAACGACAGCATCTGCCCCGCCACTAAGCATCTCCATAATGGCAAGGTTGTTGTTTTCGAATTTTTTAATGTCTTTATTGTTTTTCCCGAGCAATTTATCCATCGCTTCCTGTCCAGTCGTTCCGTTCTGGACGGCGACTTTTTTTCCTTTTAAATCTGAAGCATTTTTCACATCGCTGTCTTCCTGAACTAGAATCTTATTGGTCGAAAGGAAATATGGCAGTGAAAAATCATAGGTCTGTTTTCGGTCATCATTGATGGTGACTGATGAAACCGCCAAATCAGCGCGTTTACTTTTAATTTCAACAAAAATTGGATCCCAGCCAACATGCTCAATCTTCAATTCATAGCCTGCCTCTTTTGCAACCGCTTTAAGAAAATCGATATCGAATCCAACGATTTTATCGCCTTCCATATATTCAAACGGTGCATAAGCAGCATCCGTTACGACCCGAAGCTCCTTTTTCTCCCCTTCCACCCCATTGCTGCCGGTCTTGCTTGTACCACATGCCGAAACAAGCACCGTGGCAAACACTATTAAAATAGCAAGAAACCTTTTTCTCATTCTTACTGCCTCCTCTTTTTAACACTTCACCTCAAAACTCCTTGTACTTTAGTTAGTCCATATCAACCCCTTGCATATTGGTCTGGAAAATACTCTTTTATCAAGATAAAAACGTTACCAAACATTTAATAATTTATTTGCATGAAAACTAGCTTGTATTACCTCAAGTAAAACGAGAATAGCAATAAGAAAAACTTATAGTCTTCCTTCCAAAAGTAGTATTTTTCTTATATTTCCTAAAAAGGTAAAATTGGAGTGAAATGGAGGGAATATTTATGTCATTCACATTCAAAGCGATTGATCATGTACAGCTTGCTGCTACAAAGGACTCTGAGGGCCGTGCAAAGGAATTTTTTGCAGACATTTTGGGGTTCGAAGTGGCAGAAAAACCTGCTGAGCTCAAAAAACGGNNGGTTTAAATCCGGCATCTGCCAGATTCACATTGGGATTGAAGCCCCTTTTACACCTGCCAAAAAAGCACACCCAGCTTTCGAGGTACAAAATATTGAAGATCTGAAAAAACTTTTAAGCCTTTCTGGTGTTACATATATCGAAGACAATAAATTACCTGGCGCAAACCGTATTTATGTTAATGATCCCTTTGGAAATAGAATTGAATTATTGGAGTGGGTAAAATAGGCCTTCCTTTATACCTTGTCCTGCTTGCTCACCTGGTTTTCAATCCAGTGAAAATTTGGTACAATATTTAGANNTTGGTCATTATGTGGTTTGCAAATTTCTTTATCGCCGGCAGCATGACGATGGTTCTGCCTTTTCTCTCTTTGTATATAGAAACCTTTGGGGACTTTTCAGAAAGGTATGTACAGAACTGGTCAGGTTTGACGTTCGGCATCACTTTTGTGACCGCCTTCCTTTTCTCCCCTGTGATCGGACGGATGGGTGACCGTTTTGGACGGAAAAGGATTCTTGTATTTATGGGAATTGGCATGGGAGTGTCGATCTTCCTGCTTGGGTTTGCTGGCTCTGTATGGGAAATATTCATGCTGAGGATGTTCATGGGATTGTTCTCTGGTTTCATCCCGGTTTCACAAGCACTGATTTCAACCCAGACTCCTAAGGAA
Source organism: Bacillus sp. (in: firmicutes) (assembly GCA_003457145.1). Classification (GTDB taxonomy): domain Bacteria; phylum Bacillota; class Bacilli; order Bacillales; family Cytobacillaceae; genus Mesobacillus. Next base: position 27 of record DMSR01000138.1, on the reverse strand, counting down.
ACTGCCGGACGTGTCCTGGGCACGCTG
>DMSR01000124.1 GCA_003457145.1 Bacillus sp. (in: firmicutes) | reverse complement strand
AAGAACTCGATGGAGCAATCAAAAGAATCGGAGCAGACCATATAGCCGCCTTTATTTTGATTGCTCCATCGAGTTCTTGCGCACACAGATATCCACATTCTGGTGCTGTACTCTGATATGGGCAGCGATAGCAATAAGGAGGAGAAATGGATGGGAATTCTTCAAGCAATGGTACGAATCTTGCCCTTCTGCCAGGGTGGCCAGACATAGAAAGAGCGCCAAGTGTTATCCCATGGTAGCTGACCCATCTAGATAAGACCTTTGTTTTCGATTTAATTCCCTTTTCCTGCCAATATTGAATTGCAATCTTTAATGCAGTTTCAGTAGCTTCCGATCCGCTGTTCACAAAAAAACTCCAGTTTAAATCTCCCGGCATACTGTCTGCTAATTTATTCGCTAATAACTCTGCAGCTTCACTTGTAAATTGAGACCTGTAAACAAAGGAAATTTTCTTTGACTGTAGATGCATGGCTGAGATTATTTCTTCAACCCCATGTCCGATATTTGCTGTAACAGCTCCGGAAACAGCGTCAAGATACTTCTTTCCATCTTTGTCGTAAAGATAGACACCCTTACCGTAGTCTATCTCCGGGTAGCTTTCATCCATGGCAGGTTTAATCAGGTATGACGGCTTCATCCTCTCACTCCATTTCACTGCAGTTCATTCGTAAGATAGGACATTCTGTAAATTGTATGAATTGGATGGCCGAATCTTGCTTCAAGAGGAAAATTTTCATTTTGCACAGGTGAAAAACTCACTTCTACACACAAAAAAAAGACACCTTGGCGGGTGCCTTTCATATTTGATTTCACTTTTCCTTTTGTTCAATGAATATTTCTGCGTTTCCATCAAAAGCCTTTACTGAGGCAAATGCACCGATTGGGACTGTCGCGAACGGACAGACATGTCCGATATTTACGTTAGCTATTACCGGTATATCCTTCAATTCTTCCTTGCTCATGATGATTTTCCTTAGTGCTTCATCAGTAATATTGGACGCCTTTTGGAAACGGCCAATTAATAGAGCCTTAATACTGCTGGCCTCGGGCAGGTGCAACAGCGATTGCAGGTCTCTGTCAAAGCTTCTGGAATGGGTTTCTTCATCATCCTCAATGAACAGAATGGCATCCTTAAGGGAAGGCAGATATTCGGTACCCTGCAGCAAATTCATCGTACATAGGTTTCCGCCTATCAGCTTGCCTTCGGCTTCACCATTACGAAGAATTTCATATCCCTTTTGCTCATGAAAAACTCGGTCTTCCTGATCTAAAAACCAGGGATCATCAGACCAATTCAAGGATGGATTTATTTCATAGGGAGCATCGTTCGTAACAGCATCCAAAAATGATTCCATCGTATACTCAAACCCATGCTTCATGCCAAAACTTGAAAAGTGAGGTCCTGAGTAGGTAACCAAGCCCGTCTTCTGATAGATAGCCAGTTGAAGGGCTGTTATATCACTGTACCCGCAAAGAATTTTTGGATTGGAAGATATCAAGTCGTAATCAATATAGTTTAATAGCTGATTGGAATTGTATCCGCCAATCGCTGTTAATATCCCTTTAACATTCGGGTCGGCAAATGCTTGATGTAAATCCTCAATTCTTTCAGAAATGGATGAACTGAAAAACTCATCATGCGCTTCCGCATTTTTACCGTATGTCACCCTGAATCCTAAATCCGTCAGCCTTTTGACTGCAAGCTCACTCTGGGCTTCCTTAAGTATAATCATACTTGTGGACGGTGCTATAACCCTTATTTCGTCCCCGGGAACAAGTTTAGGTGCAAACATTTTCTTCTGGCCACTTCCTTTTTCTTAGCTCGCTTCAAACGATTCCTGCTTGCTTTACTATGTCTATGGAAAACATAGAGGAAAAATGCCGATGTCAATAAAGGGCATAAATCATCCCTCTCTCAAATAGTACCAACAGCCATGAGCCAACAATCCAATTGAATGAGCGAATTTTATAAGATTATTTTATCAAAGAAAAAGTGAAGTGTATGCTGAGAAATTTTTATACCAAGGCCGGTTCTGCTTTTTTAACGGTACTGGATTTTTCGATAATATCCGTCGCAATCCATACTCCACATGCACTCGCCTGGGCAAGACCTCTTGTAATCCCCGCTCCATCACCGCCAACATATAAGCCGCTGATTTCGGTTTCAAACTTGTCATTAAGCTTTGGCCTTGCCGAATAAAACTTTGCTTCTACACCATAGAATAAAGTGTGGTCCGAAGCAAGTCCTGGGGTTACTTGATTCAATGCTTCAGTCATTTCAATCAAGCTCTTAAGTGTGTTGTATGGGAGAACCAAACCTAAATCTCCTGGGACCGCTTCCTTTAAGGTCGGTTCCAAGAACCCTTCTTTAATGCGCTTATCAGTTGACCGGCGCCCCTTTAGAATATCTCCGTATTTTTGAACAATAAGCCCTCCATTAGAAAGACTGTTTGCCAGCCTGGAGATTTCATGTGCATACTCATTTGGTTTATCGAAAGGTTCAGAGAAAGTATGTGAGACCAGTAAAGCAAAATTAGTGTTTCCGCTTCCTAACTTAGGGTCTTTATAGGCATGCCCATTGGCCAGCATAATCCCCGAATGGTTTTCGACCACCACATGTCCAGAAGGATTGCTGCAGAACGTCCTTACAGTAGTTCCCACAGATGTATTGAATATGAATTTCCCTTCATATAAGTTCTCATTTATCTCTTCCATGACTACGTTGGAGGTTTCGACCCTTACGCCAATATCGACCTGGTTGTTGATCATTTTAAGCTTTCTTTTTTTCAATAGCTGTGACAGCCATTTTGAACCATCACGACCTGGGGCCACAACAACCTTTTCGGCATGGATTTTATCTCCGCTCTTTAGCTCAACACCGCTCACCTTATAGCCATCAGCAGTTTTTACGGTGATTAGATCTTCTATTTCAGTCTTAAAAGCCATGTCTACCTTAGATTTTAAGTATTCAAATATGTTTTTTAAGATTTCTAGGTTCTGCTCAGTTCCAAGATGGCGGACCTGTGCTCTCAAAAGCTTCAGTCCAGCCGCATAGCCCCTGCGTTCAATTTCGCGGACTTTATCAGTAAGTGGGTCTGTTATACTTTCAGTTGCCCCATGATTCAGGTTGATCTGGTCTACGTATTTGATAAGTTCTACAACTTTCGA
>DMSR01000225.1:9810-11343 GCA_003457145.1 Bacillus sp. (in: firmicutes) | reverse complement strand
TACTCGGTTCATGAGCCTCACGAAATGATCAAGGCATTTAAATTTAAGATTGGGTGAAAGCGACAATCAAAACCCTTTCACTCCTTGCAAATAACTAATCACCCATTAAAAAACGCAATGGTATACCGTCCTTCTGGTACGCCCACTGCGTTAATTACTCTATGGGCTCATTGCCTAGGAAATATCCTGACTTATTGCCCCGGCCACGTCATATAACTCGAGATCTATACTTACAGGTTCATCTGAAGCAAGTTTGGCGAGCTGCGCACCAAGAAATGGTCCGACTGTCAAACCCGAGGATCCAAGTCCATTGGCTAAAAATAGATTTTCATAACCCGGGACCTTGCCAATGATGGGTAAAAAATTCGGGGCGACGGGACGGAATCCGACGCGCGCCTCAACGAAGGTTCCGTCAGTCAAGCCTGGTGAAACAGTCAAAGCTTTATCGATGATTTCATGGAGACCCCCAGCGGTCACCCTGAAATCATATTCCTTTTCATCCTCATGCGTTGCACCAATGACCACCCTGCCATCATCAAATGCCAGGATATACTGATTATTTGGAGGCATGACAACCGGCCACTGATCCGTTATTGTGTTCTCGAGCTGCAGGTGCACAATCTGGGCTTTCTGAGGTGTAATTTGAAGAGAAATTCCCAGGGGAGTCAATAGCTCAGAGGCCCATGATCCTGCTGTCACAATCACACGGTCCGCCTCATACCTTTTGTCACCAGCAATCACACCTGTCACTTGATGTTCCGAATGCTCTAATTCTGCATTCCCGGTAACAAAGCGTGCACCGTTTTTTTTTGCGGCACCCACTAGCGCCTCCTTTAGCGCACGCCCATTGACGCGCGCCGCACCGCTGATATGAACGGACGCGTATTCACCCGATAACGGCGGAAATAGTATAGATGTATCCGTTTGGGAAAGCTGACGGACTACACCGATTTCAGGAGCATCCTTCAGTCTAAGCAAGGCTCTTTCTTCCATTTTGTTTAGCTTTCCTTCATCAGTGTGAAGGCTAATCGCCCCGACTTGCTTATAACCAGTTTCCGATTCACCATCTTCTTCAAGCTGCCTGATCAGCGATGAATAATATGCCGCACCACCTTTTGCCAGGGCATACCAAGCCTTGTTTCTCCGCTGGCTCAACCACGGACAAATGATTCCCGCAGCTGCATCCGTCGCCTGCCCCTTATCCTTGCGATCTATTATTATAACTTCCTCCCCTGCTTTCGCTAGATGATAAGCTGTCGAAGCACCTAAGATACCTGCCCCAATTACAATGAATTTTTTCATATGAACACCTTTTTCAGATTGATTTTCATGTTTTTATTCTACAGGAGATAACAAGAAGACTCAAAATGGCTAAAAAAGCATATTTCTATTGACTTTTGTTTTGCGAAGGCTCTTTTCGTAAACTTTGTTGGTATTTCAACCAAAAGTAAAAATTAGGTACTGGATTTTTACGAGTTTTGTTGCATTCTCAGGTTCCGAAGTCTCCTCCAAAAGAGCCACGATACCTACTAA
>DMSR01000225.1:0-9792 GCA_003457145.1 Bacillus sp. (in: firmicutes) | reverse complement strand
AAAAACAATAAAGGAAATAAAAGAATCTTTCTAAAGAAAAAAGGATGCCTACCAGCATCCTTACCCTCATTCGTCACATTATTTGACCTGAATGATCTTTTTTAACTATCCCCTTAATGTTCTGACCTGCTGGTATCTCAACAGATTCATATACCGTATTTCATACGGTGATGCCTAATTGGCCACTCTGATTATGAAGAAATAATATGATTGATACAAATCAAAAAATCACGATAAAACGGTTGACTCTGTACACCTTAATCCCCTCTTATACAAGAATTCTTATTAAGTACTTACTACATGGTCTGTTTCCTTCCCTCTTCGTTTGACTAGCAAGCCGATCACAACAAGCAGTATACCAATCGCCAGAAACGCCAGATCATACATGAGAGCATTTGGATCTCCTGGCTTTACACGGTGAATTTGGAGGAGATGGTGATTGATAAGCCCTTCAACTATATTAAAAATGCCACTTCCCAGTAAAAAGCCACCCACTAGCAAGCGAATTCCCCTTGATAAATCCGATGGTTTGCCACCAAGCCATAAAAGGACCCCGCCAACAATCAAAGCAATTGTAACCCCAAAATGAAAAACCCCGTCGCTGACAATTTGGCCAGCCCGATCTGCCTGCATTACAACGCTATGCCATTGCAATAATTGATGGAAGATAACTCCGTCCATCGCACCCATAAAACCAAATCCCAGAACGATGCTACCGATATTTATGAAGCTTCTTTTTATTTTTGCGGTCAATTTAAATCCCCTCCTGCTACTATTCAGAACTTCTGAATAGTATATCCTTATTAGACATTGGCTAACCTTTTTCGGAGATTTCAAGTTTGAAACAGTAATAATAAGAATAATTTTCATCATCCACCCTGTTTTTTGGATTCACTTTTATGTATGCTTGTATGGTTTCTGTTATAATTTTATTTATTTAGTCGAATTGCTGAAAAACTGGAGTGAAATATATTAATGGATACTAAAAAGGCTTTGCCTATTTTATTTTTGGTTATGTTTCTTGTAATGGTTGGATTTGGGATTATCATTCCGGTCATGCCCTTTTATGCCGAGGATATCGGTGCTACACCAACTCAATTGGGATTGCTGATGGCTGTTTATTCATTGATGCAGCTTCTCTTTGCGCCAATATGGGGACGTATTTCTGACAGGATCGGGAGGAAACCGGTCATTATGATCGGGATTCTTGGGCTTTCTCTTTCATTTTTCCTTTTGGCTATCTCTACTGAGCTTTGGATGCTCTTTGGCGCCCGCATCATCGGTGGCCTTTTATCCTCTGCTAATATGCCAACAGTCATGGCCTATGTGGCAGATATAACTTCAGAGGAGGACCGTGGCAAAGGAATGGGGATTATCGGAGCAGCCGTCGGCCTTGGCTTTATTTTCGGGCCCGCGATTGGCGGCGTTTTTTCTCAAACAAGCCTGAGCACACCATTCTATTTGGCAGGCGCCACCTCCCTTATTACCTTTTTGCTTGTAACATTCGTGCTGAAAGAATCATTGTCCGCTGAGCAGCGCAGCAATCAGGCTAAGGAGAAAAAGTCCTTGCTGAAGGCATTAAGCGGTACCGTTTCCGTCTTGTTTATCCTGCAGTTATTCGTTTCCCTGTCCCTTTCCGGCCTGGAAGCAACCTTTGCTTATTTTGCAGCAGAAAAGGCCGGTCTAGGAGCTGTGAAGCTAGGATATATTTTCATGATCATGGGACTTGCAGGAGCGATTGTCCAGGGTGGATTGGTAGGAAGACTGACTAAGAAATTTGGTGAAGGCAATGTCATCCAGCTTGGAATTATCATATCAGCGATTGGATTTGCACTGATCCTGTTGATTGAAGGCTTTGCAACCGCGGCGATTTTCTTAACAATCTTTGGAGTCGGCAATGGACTGATCCGTCCAAGCGTCTCCTCCTTGTTAACGAAGAAGTCAACCGCGGGACACGGCAGCACAACTGGACTTCTTTCTTCCTTCGACTCGCTTGGCAGGATCATCGGTCCGCCATTAGGCGGTTGGCTGTTCTCCATCGCCATTGGCCTGCCGTATATTTCAGGAATCGTCTTATCCTTGATTGCCCTTATTTTATATCGGGTATATCGTACCCGTTCAAAGGTTAATCAATTAGGTACTTCTTAAGCTTACAAGAGGATGGCAGATAAATTGCCATCCTCTTTTTTATTGCCCCTAGTTTAGTTCGGTCCTACACTGCCCTGGTAGAATGACGGGTTTCGATAGTTCATTGGCCTGCCAGGTTATATTAGCTTTTACGTATCCTTTCCGTTTTTTATACAAAAATTTAAAATATTTCAACTAATCACCTGACAATATTTCGAGTTTCGTAGTATATTAGGTTAAACAAGGAGGAGATTAGGAATGAATAAAACAGTTGAAAAACGTCTTGTCCGCTCTGAAGTTCCTGTGGACTTAACATGGAATCTTGACGATTTATTTTTGTCCGATCAAGCATGGGGGACTGCATTAGAGTCTATTGAAGAGGACATCTCCACTTTTGCGAGTTATAAAGGCACTCTGCATACTGGGCCAAAGGCATTACTGGAATGCCTCGCAGCCCAGGAGGAGCTTATGATGAAACTCGTTAAAGCCCGTACATATGCCAGCTTGAAACAATCAGCAGATGGCACCGATCCGGCAAACCAGGCAAATTCAGCTCAGGTCTCTGCAATTAGCACAAAGGCTTTTGCTGCCTTGTCTTTCATTTCTTCGGAAATCCAGGAATTTGAGGAAGGAACAGCTGAAAAGTTTCTGAAGGAGGAAGCAGAACTTGAACCTTTCCGGAAAACCCTTTTCGAGCTCCTGGAAACGAAGAAACACAAACTTTCATCCGAAACGGAAGAAGTGCTTGCAGCGCTTGGCGAAGTGCATGCCGCACCTTATAAAACCTATGAAATGGCAAAGCTTGCGGATATGCAGTTTGACTCAATCCTGGATGAGGAAGAGAACGAGCTGCCGGTATCTTTTGCCTTGTTTGAAAGCCGTTATGAGTTTTCACCTGATACGAATATACGAAGAAAAGCCTATGAGTCATTCGTTTCAACTTTAAAACAATATAAAAACACAATTGCCGCTACTTATTCCACAGAAGTCAAAAAGCAGGTGACCCTTGCCCGCTTGCGAAACTATCAGTCTGTGACTCATATGCTATTAGAACCACAGCAAGTAACACCGGAAATGTACAATAACCAAATCGATATTATTTATAATGAACTAGCTCCGCATATGCGCCGCTTTGCTCAATTGAAAAAGAAAGTGCTGGGGCTGGATGAATTGCGTTTCTGCGATTTAAAAGCGCCTTTAGATCCTGATTTCGATCCGAAAATCACCTATGAGGAAGCAGGAGAAGTCATTAAGGCATCCTTGAAGGTGATGGGGCCGGAATACAGTGAAATGATTGAAAAGGGATTTGCGGAGAGATGGGTAGACCTTGCAGATAATATTGGTAAATCAACCGGGGCCTTCTGCTCGAGTCCCTACGGGTCGCACCCTTACATCCTGATCACATGGGCAGACAATATGCGCGGGTGCTTTACATTGGCCCATGAATTCGGCCATGCGGGACACTTCTATTTAGCAAATGAAAATCAGCGAATCATGAATGTCCGTCCTTCGATGTACTTCATCGAAGCCCCATCAACAATGAATGAAATGCTCTTGGCCCAGCACCTCCTTCATGAGAATAAGGATGATAAACAAATGCGCCGCTGGGTCATTCTCCAGCTGCTTGGAACCTATTACCACAACTTTGTTACGCACCTTCTTGAAGCAGAATACCAGCGAAGGGTCTATACTCAGGCTGAAAATGGCAAAGCTCTCACAGCGAAAACACTGACCGAGCTTAAATCTGATGTTCTTTCTGGCTTTTGGGGTGACACGGTTGAGATCGATGAAGGAGCCAGCCTTACATGGATGCGACAGCCACATTACTATATGGGACTGTATCCTTACACATACTCTGCAGGCTTGACTGCATCAACTGCAGTCGCCCAGATGATTCAGGGAGAAGGGCAGCCAGCTGTCGACCGCTGGCTTGAAGTGCTCCGTGCCGGCGGAACGATGAAGCCGCTTGAATTATTGAAGCATGCCGGACTCGACATGTCGACACCAGAACCTGTCCGAAAGGCAGTCGATTATGTAGGGTCGCTGATCGATGAATTAGAGAAATCCTATGCATGACAAAAAGACTCCCCGGAACGATCCCGGGGAGTCTTTTTGTTTATTTGTTCATTTTCGCGAGAAAATCGCCAAGAATATCGTCTAAATCCTCTTCCTTTTCATCTGTCACTTCATTTTCAGCCGGATTTTCCGTTTGACTTATAGATTCCCAAACAAATGAATCGAGATCATCATCCATTGTATCCATTTCAGCTGTTGTGGCGGTCTCTTCAGTTGCTGCTGTATCGCTTGTATCCTCAAATGCAGTGACTCCATGGTATTCAACCTCTTCCTGCAGGTACACTGCCTCGTCTATTTCGGTAGACTTGCTATTCAATGAGGCCAGCAGTGACGTTGCCCGCACCGGGTCAGTCAACAAGTGATAAATGATGTTTCCCAGCAAAGCCTCAGAATGTTCATGCTTTACCCAATCCCGTTGTGATTTACTTAAATTACGAGGGAGAGGAATCGTAATCGTTTCTCGCTCCCGAGTATAAGAATTTCCAACCCCCTGCATGACAAATTCAGCAATCTTGCTAGAGAAATTCCGTCTCTCTGTTTCTTTTAATTTTTGCAAATGCTTTAGTATATGATCAGGGGCATTAGAAGGGACTCGGAACGATAAGGCTTGTCCTCTCTTAATCTCGTTTGGGTTGGTTTTTTTCATAGGATCACCTTACTTTAGCTTTTAACAGGCTCTGAAACAGCTTTACTCTTCTCGGATTTTTTCACATAATCCATGATCAGTTTATAATAAGCATTTGCCATCATCCAGATGCTCTCTTTTTCGTCTTCGAAAAATTCGATATTATAGCCGTCCAAATTATTATTCAATGTCTTAATATATTCCTTTAGAACGGTCGCTCCTCCGCCAACAAAATAGCAGATTTCAGTCTGTGAATTCTTTGCCCATACATTCCGGAGCAGACGGTATTGCTTTTTAGCTAGTTCGAGAAGGATTCGGTCAGTTATATCGTGTACACTCGTCCGGCTTCCTTTAACCATAATATGATTACGGTCGTTTTTGCGTGTAATCACTTCAACAACATCTCTGCGGCTGTCTAATTCGACTCCATGCTTGCTGCGGATTTCTTCCCTGATTTGTTCTAACGCCTCTGATACACCAAGGTTGAATCCCTGGGCCTTATCATCATCTACATTGCGGTTCTTGATAACTGCGATATCTGTTGATAAGCCGCCGATATCCTGAATTAAGATCCTTCGATCGATTAAATCCTTGTTGATGATTTTTAGGCTATTATCCATAACGAGATTAATGTAAGCTGCAAAACCCTCTGGATAAACCTTCACCTCATCAAATTTGATATTAACCTTCATCCCCTGATATTTCGGAGTGACAAGGAATTCAACTTGGTGTACGGAACCTACTAATTTAGAACGGTAGCCAGCATCCTTCCCTTCCTTGACTTCTCGAAGCGGAAGACCAGTCCCAAGTGTATAGTTCGCGTCGATGACATTCTTATTTTTAGGAAAGACTTTTGCATTCTCTTCCTTCACAGCGTCTAATGCAAGGGAAGCAAACAGCATAATCAAGGTCTGGTCTTCCTCAGACTTGCTGCTTCCTGGATCCAATTCTGTTGCATTGTCACTCTTAGTCGCTAAGTTACCTATACGATAAATTGCATTATTATCCTTAAGAGCAGGGGAGTGCACTCTGATATGAATTCCCTCAAGCGGATCTTTTGTATCCAATTCTTCTATTCCGATTACAGGCCGGTCTTCTGTGTCCCTCGCTACAATATTGGGGATATTTAACTCATTATCGAATTCTCCAAAAATAGCTTTAATCGAATCGTTACCAACATCAACAGCTGCAATTCTCGATTTTGTCATTCCTATCATTCCTTTTCAATAATCTAAGTAATTATGTATACTCTCTTCCTATTCTAAGGTTATAGGTAAATAGTAGATTCTGCAATGGAACCCCCTTAAAAGAAATATAAATGTAAACATGTAAACAGGTTGTAAAACGGATGACCTAAGTTTGTATACGCTTTTGTAAACAATGACAACAAACTTGTAAACATCCAGATTTAACAGCATGTGTACGAGTTTGTATACATGCACACAATAATGTACACATCAGGTTTACAAAATGTATACATGTTTACTTATTTGTAAACATTATAACACATGGAAAATATTATAATAAACTCCCCTCCCCTTCCGGCATATGATTGATAATTAATTTAAGTTTTAGCTGGCTCATTCTCTATCAGCTACTCATTATTTAAGAGTCTTTCCGTATGCGTTGATACTTTTTATTCTAAAGATCCTTTTCAGCAGAGTATTAAACTTATGAAAAAGCCGAGACCTTGAAGTAAAATTTTTAAGTCATAGTTATAAAAAAGCGGTGATAAACTCTGCAGTTAGTTTTCGTTCCGGATACTTCGCTTTCTGCGGGTTCTCACCAATCCAGCTAATCCCTCAGGAGTCTACATACCTTCCACTACAAATCAACAGGTGTTCAAAATCAATAGAAGCTTTAACAAAGCCAAAAAAAAAGAAATTGAACCACGTAATTTGGCTCAATTTCTTGTCTTCCTCCAAAGAATTATAAATTGGCTTCCTTTTCTGCTGAAGGGTAATCCTTCTCTAGTAACACGATTAAGGCGGGTAATAAGATGCCTCTTATGAGGAAGGTATCTAAAAGAATACCGACCGCGACAATAAAACCAAATACAAATAATAATTGGATTGGCTGAGTCATTAATACTGCGAAGGTTGCAGCAAGGATGATCCCTGCTGACGAGATCACACCTCCTGTTGAGGCTACGGCTATCTCAACTGCTTTTTTCACTGGGAATTTCTTACGTTCCTCCATGAATCTTGATATAAGGATGATATTATAATCAATACCTAGGGCAACCAAGAAGACAAATGAATAAAGCGGAACACGGTTACTAATCGTATCGATATCAAAAAATAAGCTGCTAAGGAACATCCCTAGTCCTACCGCTGCCAAAAATGAGACTAGAATAGTTCCCATCATATATATCGGCATTTTAAAAGACCTCGTCATAACAACTAACATTGCGAAAATAAGGATGGACTCTAGCAGAACAATTACTACCAGGTCCCGGTTGTTAGTCGCTCGGTCGTCTACCTTTTTTGCCGTCTCTCCAGCAAAATGAAGATCACCAACCAAATTAGTGCTTGCCAGGAGCTCGTCTGACTTATCTCTGAGGTTCTCTAAGGCATCCATTGTTTTTACTGCATAAGGACTTTCTTTAAATGTGAGATTAAATTGAATCACTTTTTGATCCTCTGTTGAGCCATTTGGACGTACGCTTTCCACACGCGGCTGTTCTGTTAGTTTATTGAGAAGCTTGGCCTGCTGCTCACCAGTAATAGGTTCCTTTCCTTCGAACAAGACGGTTGTTGGGGCTAAATCCCCTTTTTCAAACTTTTCCTCTACTATCTCATACCCCAGTCTTGAAGGCATATCTTCTGGGAATGACTTCATGGTATCAAACTCATAGTTCAAGTTAAACATGTTCAGAGCAGATGCCAGCAGGATCAGTCCGATTGCCGCTGCTGATAGGACCGGCCGGTTTACGACAAATTGTCCCGTTCTACTCCAAATGGATTGAGATTTGACAGTGTCACCACCAACCTTCGGGATCTTTGGCCAGAATGACTTTCTTCCAAACAAGGCGAATAATGCTGGCACCAAGGTAATGGAGGCAACCATGATAATGAGCATTGCAGTAGCGAAAATTGGGGCGAAGTTCCGATATTCCCCGAATTCAGCAAAGAACAGCACAAGCATGGCTGCCAACACGGTTCCTCCTGAAAAGAAAACCGGCATTCCAGTATGTCTCATTGCCTCTTTCATTGCATCATGTTTGCTTTCAAAATGCTTCAACTCTTCCCGATAACGTGAGAAAACAAATAACGAATAATCAATTACCGCAGCAAATAACAGGATTGTCATAATCGACAATGTCTGGTTATTTAACAATAACCCAGCTTTCCCCATGATTCCGAGCGTCTGATTTACCACTTCATATACAAAGGCTGCAGCAAGAAGCGGAATGAGGGCTAATAGTGGCGAACGATAAATTATGATCAATAAAATAAGAATTAACCCTACTGTTGATAACAACAGAACAATATCTGCCCTCGAAAACAGATTGAGTGAATCTACTGCAATTCCAGCTGGTCCTGTGATATTTAAAGTTAAATCAGTAGACTTATCGGCAATCTCATTAATCTGTTCCTGTGCTGTTCTAAGTTCTTTCGCTACTAAAGAGGCTTCAAAGATCAAAGGGAGAATAACAGTACTTTGATCTTCTGAGAAGAAATTGACACTTGCTTGTGGAGGCATTTTTGTTAAAGGGACGATTTCCTTAATTCCTTCAACCTTGCTGATTTCTTCAATGATTGGCTCCAGTTGTGACAATTCTACTGTTTCATGTTTTGATTGAAAGACTAAAATGGCCGGTATTCCGTCATTATTTTCAAAGTATTGATCAACTTTTTCTTGAGCGATCACTGATTTTGCATCCGCCGGTATGGAGTCAATACTTGAGGTTTCATAATCCTTTGCGCTCGGTGCAAAGACTGCGAGTAAGAGTGTTACAACAAGCCAGACTCCCAGGGTAATCCACATTCCCCTTTTTGAGGACACCCGGTCGGTTATTGATATTAAAAATGAATTCACTTCTTATTCTCCTCCAACTGTTTTTTTCTTTTTGTTAAAAGTAACAGTAGTGTCACTTTGGTGAAAAAAATATATTTCTAATTTGACACGATCATTATCATTCAAAGTGACATATGTGTCAATTAAGGGTTCATGAACATTCCATGACTGATGATCTCTTTTATTGAACTCACCCATTCCGCCTTAGGAATTTGATAGTGATTAGGAATGGCTATTGTTTGCAAAATGAACCCCAACATTAGGCTATCCGCTATATGAAGCTTTATTTTACCCTCTTTTTTCCCTTGCAAAATAAAACTCTGTAAGCATTGATACATTTCTAACGGCAGCTTTCTTAGTTTTTCTTTATTTTCTTTGACCTTTTCATCAGAACTGGCCAATATATGCTGAGCGACGCCAATTAACTGATGCACATCCTTTTTTTCAAAGATAAGATCGATCAGGAAATTAAATTGCTCTTCAAAACCATCCTGGTTATGAATATCTTTTAACTCACGAATAAATAGCTCCATTTCATAAGTCATAAAGTCAGTTATTAAGTCTTCTTTATTCTCGTAATATTTATATAATGCGCCTCTCGATACATCAAGCCGTTCCGCCAGCAGACTAAAGGTGAATCCCTCATAGCCCCGTTCAAGAAGAATTTGCTTTGCAGCTATAAATAAATCCTCGATCGTAAATTTCCGCTCCCGAGCCATTCGCTCACCTCCTTAATTATTATACAGAATCCTTGGTAAGGAAATTTACGATCGAGGATTTATNNACTTAAATAGTTTTGAAAATATACTCTTGATTGAATTTCCTTTTTTAAAATATATATCGTCACGTACTTTTTCATTTATTGTTTGCCATAACATAATTTCCACATCAGACAATTGCCTAGATTCCTCGTTCTTAATAAATTCCGCAAAATAATCCAAAGG
>DMSR01000304.1 GCA_003457145.1 Bacillus sp. (in: firmicutes) | reverse complement strand
GAGCAGGAAACATATATATTTTTCGGGGAAGTAAAGGAGCATCCAAAGTTTGGGACACAGTTCCAGGCAACGCATTTCCGCAAAGACTTGCCACAGTCCAAGCAAGGGATTGTCAGTTATTTATCGAGCGATCTCTTTAAGGGAATCGGAAAGAAAACGGCAGAGAAAATCGTTGAAACGCTCGGCGTAAAGGCAATAACAAAGATTGTTGAGAATCCATCAGTGCTTGACCAGATTCCTAAGCTTGCACCTGAAAAAGCAAAGGACCTATACGATACACTGATGGAGCATCAGGGGCTGGAGCAGGTAATGGTTGCTTTGAATGAGTATGGGTTCGGCCCACAACTCTCTATGAAGATCTACCAAGTATATAAGGAACAGGCAATCGAGGTAATTCAGAGCAACCCTTACAAGCTCGTAGAGGATATTGAAGGGATTGGTTTTGGAAGGGCGGACGAACTAGGAAGCCAGTTAGGCCTTACCGGTAATCACCCTGAACGAATCAAGGCGGCCTGCCTTTACACTCTCGAGAGCTCCAGTATCCAGGCTGGAAATGTCTATATGGGAGTAGAAGCATTGTTAACTGCAGTCAAGAAACTTCTAGAGGATAATCAGAATTTCGCTATAGAATTCACCGATATCTCAAAGGAAATTATCACGCTTGGCGAAGAAGGTAAACTGATTGCCGAGGAACAAAAACTCTATTTGCCCTCCCTTTATTTTTCGGAAAAAGGGCTGGTTAAGAATATTAAAAGAATCCTTGAACAGACAGAGTATGAAAATCAATTCCCTGAATCAGAGTTTCTGCTGTCACTTGGAAACCTTGAGGAACGACTTGGCGTTCAATATGGCCCAAGTCAAAAGGAAGCGATCCAGACTGCGCTCATGTCACCTATGCTTATTTTGACAGGGGGACCTGGAACAGGAAAGACCACTGTAATAAAAGGAATTGTCGAGCTGTATGCGGAATTGCATGGCTGCTCTCTTGACCCGAAGGATTACAAGAAGGATGAGCCATATCCGTTTCTACTGGCTGCGCCAACAGGGCGGGCAGCTAAAAGGATGACTGAGTCAACAGGACTGCCGGCTGTGACGATTCACAGGCTGCTGCGCTGGAATGGTGCGGAAGGCTTTGAACATGATGAAGACCAACCGCTTGAGGGCAAGATATTAATCATTGATGAAACGTCTATGGTGGATACTTGGCTGGCACATCAGCTGTTTAAATCGCTGCCTGACAACATTCAGGTAATTGTCGTAGGAGATGAGGACCAGCTCCCATCCGTAGGTCCTGGACAGGTTCTCAAGGATCTGCTGGATTCTGGCAGGATTCCGACCGTCCGCCTGACAGATATCTACAGGCAGGCGGAAGGTTCATCAATAATAGAATTAGCACACCAAATAAAAAAGGGTTCACTTCCTGATGATATATCCGTCCAGCAGCCAGACCGGTCTTTTATCAAATGTACAACCAGTCAAATTCCTGCTGTAGTTGAAAAGGTCGTGGCCAATGCTAAAAAGAAGGGCTATTCACCTAAAAATATTCAGGTGCTCGCCCCTATGTACAGGGGGCCAGCTGGAATCGACCGTTTGAATGAGCTCCTCCAGGGATTATTCAATCCAAATGCTGATGGTTCACGGAAAGAGCTTGCCTTTGGTGATATAAAGTATCGGATTGGTGATAAGGTCCTTCAGTTAGTTAACCAGCCTGAAGCAAATGTCTTCAATGGCGATATGGGGGAAGTTGTGGCAATTTTCTATGCAAAGGAAAATACGGAAAAGCAAGATCAGCTGGTCGTTTCCTTTGACGGAATAGAAGTTACTTATAATAGGCCAGATTTATCCCAAATTACACATGCATATTGCTGTTCAGTCCATAAATCACAAGGTAGTGAATTTCCGATTGTTGTCCTGCCAGTGGTGAAAAGTTATTATCGGATGCTGCGCAGGAATCTGATCTACACAGCAATTACAAGAAGCAAACAATTTCTCATCCTCGTTGGTGAAGAAGATGCCCTGAAAATGGGAATTGAACGAGGAGAAGAGACGGAACGAAATACAACGCTTGTAGAAAAGCTCATAGAGATGCTGCCTGACTTAAAACACGAAAAGGATCAGAAAATCGAAAATGAAAAGACAAATACTGTTGATTTGGTTAAAGATATTGCCAGTAAAGTTAAAGAACAACATGGAAATTATTTAGATATCATTCAGAGTGCAGACCCGATGATTGGAATGGAAAACGTTACCCCTTATGATTTCATGGAGGAGAGCGGAAACTAATAGTGTTCGGAAAGGCGGGACACACTTTTGCGGACATTTTCACTTTTAAAGGGTCTTCCTGTGTATGAACTGGCATGTGGTCAAAAGCTGGGCGAAGTCTGTGATATGAGCATTTCGAGTGATGGAAGCGTAGTAGGCTTACTTGTTAAAAAAGGTGCGTTAATTAAGAAAACATATCAAGTAAAAGTTGGACAGGTCATCTCCTATGGTCACGATGGTGTCATGATTCGCGACCGTTCAGATTTAAAACCATTGGAATCAGAGCCTGAATACACGTTTGAGCATCAGCAAAGCCTGGCTGGGAAAATCCTTCTGTCAAAGGATGGCGAACAGTTAGGACTTGTGGACGACGTATATTTTCTGGAAGAATTGGGGACAATTGTAGGGTACGAACTAACGGATGGCTTTTTTTCGGATATTACGAATGGAAAGCGAGTGGTCAAGCCCCTTGGTCCTCCTGCAATCGGAAAGGATGCCATCATCGTCAATGTAAAATCGAGATGAGGTGTCCCTATGTTAACGTGTCCTAATTGCCAGAGCAAGGATATAGGCAAGATCGGCATTAATCAATATTACTGCTGGAATTGCTTTATTGAATTGTCACTAAATAAAGGCCTGATCCATACGCATCAAGTCGAGGAAGATGGAACACTTAGCTCCCTTGATGATTTATTTGATGAGGACCAACGTCAGTATGGCATGTGAAAATAAATTAAAGAGGTGAAGCACATGAATAGAATGTTAACCTCCGTAATTGCTTTTGGAGCAGGCATGGCAGCGTATAATTTTGCTTCCAATAACAATATGATGTCTGGAAGGAAAATGAAGAAGCTGTCAAAGAGAATGACGAGAGCTTTATTTTAGTTAAACACAATCCCCTGCTTTTATTGCGGGGGATTTTTCTTATTAAACGGAAAAATAAAATTGAATTTCCTATTCGCTATTAAAAAAATATTGCTGTAGAAATCGATTGTTGTTATAAAAAGTTAATATTGATTTAAAAACCTCTTTTGCTTTAAATAGACTCGCATGGTTATCAATGTATAATTCTCTGCCTTTCTTTCAAGAATAAACAGGAAGGAGGGCGAATTGGATGAATATCCAGATGAAGTGGTATTATCGGCTTGGGTTCCTTCTCCTCTTATTTATCGT
>DMSR01000472.1 GCA_003457145.1 Bacillus sp. (in: firmicutes) | reverse complement strand
GATGAGACATAATGAAAAAAAGGCAATGGTTAACGTTGTCTGCGGCTTTCCGATAGAAGATGCATTTTTAAACCCAAATATAAACAATGCATAGGAAAGACCAGCAGCTAGCCCCGCTGCCGCTCCTAGAAAGCTCACTGAAAGCGATTCGGTGTTGTAGGTACCTGTGAGCAGAGTAATCCCAATAAGTACACCTGAAATGCACCCCCACTTAAACCAAGTCGACCGTTCTATCCGTAATACAAAAGAGATTAACAGGACGAAGACAGGGGCCGTGTACATTAAAGTAGCAGCAACGGCAATGCTTGAAGCTTTAATACTTAGAAAATAGAAAGTAAAATTTCCAGCTACACCAACGCCCGCCAAAAGCGACCATACATATAAACGAGGAGAGAAGGTCCAATTTTGTCTAAAGCGAAAGAGAAGCCACACCAGAAAACATATAAGTCCAACAGCCCCACGGTAAAGGGAAATCACAATAGGGTCCCAGCCCTTGGTCATTAAAATATCGGCAATTCCTCCGCTAATGCCCCAACATACAGCGGCTAGCATAACTAAACCTACACCAGCAAATCTCATCAAGTGCCTCCTTAAGAAAAGTATTGATACGAATTTTTGATCACGCTATTAGAAACCTAACGTGACCTTAATAACTTCAATTTAAGGACCAAACAATTCACTTCATGCTCCTAAACAAATATATGTTTTTTCAAAAAAGGTATTACGGTAATTCCCTTGATTTCATATCCAAAACCTAGATAGGCCACGCGCATATGGATGGATCCACTAAAAGATTAAATGAAATTACAATAGGTATTGTCTTAGTTGAATTGAATCGTGAATGACAATCTTTGTATAAGTAAGTTTTTACTAAGTAATTCAATTAACCTTTTTCTTGTCGATAGTAATCGACCAGGGCTTCTATCAGCATGTCTATTTCGCCTTTGGTATTATGGTGTGAAAAGCTGACCCTCAGTGCGCTTTCAGCTAATTCACGGCTTAATCCTAAAGATTCGAGAGCAGAAGGACCTCGGGAGTGATTGGATTTGCATGCTGCCGCACTTGATATGAATATATCTCTATGATCGAGGAATTCCACGACTTTTTTATTAGTGAATCCCGGGAGAGAAAAATTTACAATGTGCGGTGCTCCAAAATTATTCGAATTGATGACAGCAGAGGGTATTTGTTCACGAATGGCGTCTATACAGTAATCACGCAATTTTTCCATATGCAAAATATCCTTTTCTGAGTTGGAAAAAGTAATCCGTACTGCTTCCCCAAAACCAGCAATCGCGGGGGTGTTTTCTGTTCCGGAACGCAAACCGCGTTCCTGGCCGCCGCCAAGAATGGAAGTAAACATGTTGGTCCCCTTTTTCACATAAAGTGAACCTGCCCCCTTGGGACCGTGGATTTTGTGTGCGCTTACGCTAATCAAATCTGCTCCGATACTTGCTGCAGTGAAGTTGAGTTTTCCATACGCCTGGACTGCATCGCAATGAAGAAGGGCCGGGGATTGTTTCCGCTTTATGATTTCTTTTACTTTATTAACAGGAAAAATACAGCCAGTTTCATTGTTTACCAACATTGCGCTGACAAGGACGGTCTTGTCATCAATGGCATGCTCCATCTCATCCAGGTCGAGTTCGCCATGTGGTGCAGAAATATAGGTTGCTTCCCACCCCTGTTTTTTAAGATCACGTATTGTCTTGGTTACAGCAGGATGTTCAGCTGCCGTTGTCACAATACGATTCCCACGCTTTGAATTTGCCAGGCATGCTCCCTTGATCGCAAGGTTAGCTGATTCTGTCCCTCCAGAGGTGAAATAAATTTCATTGGTTTCAGCACCAAGAGATTTAGCAATAATCCTGCGGGCTATTTCAATCTCCATCTTGCTTTCCTTCCCTAGCCGGTGTAATGAAGATGGATTGCCGTACACTTCAGTAAGCATTTTAACAATCTTCTTTGCCACATCCGGATAGGGTTTGGTCGTGGAACAATTGTCTAAATATATTTCCGGCATCGATCATCCCTCTTTCTAGACCAAGCACTACTATCAATCTTACAAATATTTTATCAATTTCTTAGCCATTTTTATAGTTAATGACTCTTCAAATCCCTCTAAATTGGTCCTTTGCTTGAGAGGACCACAATTATATAACGTAAATATCGATTGTTTTTTTTCTTCGCACATTTGAAATTGCAATATTATCAATGCTTAAGCAAAGGCTTTTTCCATAAAAACTAATTAGTCTGTACCTTGCCAAATATCCCTGAAAGCATATTTATATAGTAACGATAAATATTTTTAGGGAGTGTTTATGAATGTCATCAAAAAATGACAGATTTTATTTTAATGATAAAGGAGAAATGATTGACCCTCCGGTTGATGTACAACAGGAAGGATGTGATAACTTTATTGGACTTTGTGCAACGGCAGTTGTTCCTGATGGCTATACTTTTTTATTTAATCCATTTAGGGATTTTAGGGCTTGTACTGATGTTAGCGAGCTGAATTGTGTCCTATCCAGGGAGGAAACAGAGGCTACGATTCCTAATCTATGTGGAGGCGAACTAACATGTCCAGTTACGATAGATGCTGTCCGTTTGGTGGGCTGTGTGAGAGTGCTTGCCAATCTAGGAGACTTAAGGCCAAAGCAATCAGGTCCAAGTACTCCATTTCCTTGTCAGCTTTGTTTTGCTGAGACCGCTTGCGTTAATCAAGTGATTGGTTATACTTGCGCAGAAGATGCATGTGCAGAAGACTGTTTTGTTATTCCTTTTGGGGAACTATTCGTTCCCACTGTGACTACAGATGGATGTGGAAGACAAATTGTCTCTACAGTCATTCGACTATTTGTTCAGTTTGCAGGCTGCTAATTAACATCTAATCTTAGCTTTAAAATAACTGCAATAGTTTGGCTGATCCCACCATAGTAGATATGGTGGTTTTTTGTATAAGACAAATTGACATCAGTCTATTTTCCTATTTTTGGTATTTATTGAATAATTAACGATTTTATGTACAAAAATGAAATTGTGGATGTTAATTTATGGAAGTGGTGGCAAGGGGAGTGAGCTGGTTGGGATAATTTATGCTTTTATATATATTGGTGCGGCTTGGAGGTGGGGAGATTGGAGGAGCTGGGAGAAATATTATCCTACGATTTTATTTTACATAGTTGGTGATCTCCTATATGAGTTTCTTCTCTACGATAACTTCCCCTTATGGAAGTTCCAAGCTTTTGGATTAGACCAGGCTATGGAATTAACCCACACCGAAATTATCATCCCTATTTTGCTTGTGAAATACCCTTGCACGATCCTGATATTCTTAGGCAACTTTCCTTATCGACAAACAGCCAGAAAATTTTGCTATATAGCAAAATTTTCTGGCTNNAGCCAGAAAATTTTGCTATATAGCTTTTTGGGTAGGGTTATACACAATAAATGAACTTATTGATATGCAGTTTAATGCTTTATCGCACCATAATGGCTGGAGTGTGCTCTGGTCAATCCTATTCAATTTCGTGATGTTTTCCATGTTTGCCCTACATCATAAACGCCCACTCTACGCATGGGCAAGCTCATTTGTTTTTATTTTATTTTTATGGAATGTTTTTGATGTACCCTCAAAAGTCTTTCGCTAATTGAATTTATACGAACATCCTAGCCTCATCATCATCGTCAATACGGATCTTACGGTTGGATTTTAACTGGAGAAATCCTGGAAATAGTATAAGCTGGTGATTCCCCCTAAATAATGAAGCCAATTAAAGTCTCCCATTGTATTGGGAGACTTTAATTTTTAAGCTTACTATCTTTACTTTCTAAAACAGGAGGTGATTCAAACTGTAAACAGGTGAATCGTGGAGTCGATTTAATCGAAATTAGCCCGTTACTTTTTTTTGCAGATTGAGTGAGTGCTGCTGATAGGCATCTGATTCAAGCTGCATTCCCATATCCCGGTAGATCTTTGAGAGCCATTGGACTGGTTTTGGGTTGTTTGGTTTGAATTCCATTTCCCAGCTGAAGCATTCGATGGCTTTTTCGTGATGCTTGAATTCATAGTAAAGTTCTCCTAGAGACTGAAGCTGTTCCAGGTCATTCTTCAACTGAATGATTTGGTTGAGTTTCTCATAAGTCTCAAGTCCTTGGCAATGGCTTTTCAAAGGAGATATCCATTCCTCGATAAATTCAATATCATGTTTTTTAATTAATGAAAGGATGCTTTTATTCAGTAGTTGTTCGGCGGCTTTGGGAATCGTTTGAAACAAGGGCATCATTAATATATTCAGCGTTTCGGGATTCAGTTTTTCGGTTTCAAAGTTTAGATCAGCTATAAGTGCTGTGATCGTATCTGACTGGGAAGGACTTGGAGTGTAGGAATGGTTCTTCATGATCGTTAAGATCCTTTCTAGGTTATTCTGACTAAAATATCGT
>DMSR01000478.1 GCA_003457145.1 Bacillus sp. (in: firmicutes) | reverse complement strand
TAAATTTCCTGAACATAGAAAAAGCCGATCCCGAAAAAAATAAGGAAAGCTATAGCCGACACAATCAGTCTTTTTCTATGTTCAGGAAATTTATAATTTTTTCGTCCGTGACCTGGATGTAAAACTAATTGTACTCGGTCCGAGCGACATTGTCTGGATTTACTTTATGCTCGCTACCATCATTGCGATCGCAGGTACGATTCCGGTATTGGCAACTCAAATTTGGCTGTTCGTAAAGCCAGCTTTAAGACCGCTTGAAAGGAAAATTTCTCTTTCATATATCCCGGCATTGTTCATTCTTTTTTTGGTCGGTCTAGCATTCGGTTACTTTGTCATTTTCCCGATTGTCTTGAACTTCCTTGTTGAATTGAGCGGGGATATGCTGGTAACGAACTTTACTGCAGAGAAGTACTTTAAGTTTATCATGCATATGACGATACCATTTGGCGTTCTGTTCGAACTGCCGGTAGTAGTGATGTTTTTGACTTCTCTGGGAATCATTAACCCATATGTTCTTGTGAAGATAAGAAAATACGCTTACTTTGTCCTGATTGTTATTTCAGTTGTCATTTCACCTCCTGATTTTATGTCGGATGTTATTGTGACGATTCCGCTGTTGCTTTTATATGAAATCAGCATCAATCTTTCCAAAGTAGTGTATAAGCGAAAGCAGAAGAAAGAACGTGAATGGCAGGAGCAGTATGGCGAAAGTGACATAGAGGAAAATAGCTAGTTCAAGAAAGTTGTCAGATATCAAATCTGACAACTTTTTTTTGTTTAAATATGTTTTTTTGTTGCCATGCCAATTTAACAAGAAAATCAACGTAAAAAATCATTTAAGGAGTATTTGTGTATTTATTCAAAAAACAAGGACTGTTTAATTATGGATATGGTACATTTTTTGTGAAGTATAACTAAAGCTTTTTACCTATAGGGGGAGGGATATAGAGATGGCCGCAAGGACTAACAAGACCGTTTATCAGGCTGCTTTGGACCGGGGAGTTTCAAGACGTGATTTCATAAAAATGTGTACCGCCCTGGCAGCCACTATGGGACTGGACTTCACTCAATCCAATCAAGTTGTTGAAGCAATGGAGACAAAAGAGCGAATACCCGTGATTTGGCTTCAGCTTCAAGACTGTACTGGATGTTCGGAATCGTTTATAAGGTCTACACACCCAAAGGCTGAAAGTGTTTTGCTTGAAATGATTTCACTGGAATATTCAGAGGTACTTTCAGCAGCTTCGGGTCATCAGGTTGAGGAAGCCATGAAGAAGGTGATCAAGGATTACCATGGGAAATATGTGCTAGCTGTAGAAGGAAGCATCCCGGGCGACGCTGCGTTTCTGACCGTTGGTGGTATGGATGCTAAGGAAACCTTTATAGAAGCGGCTGAGGGGGCTCAAGCAATACTGGCTTATGGTAGCTGTTCTTCCTGGGGAGGAATCGCGGCTGCTGGACCAAACCCAACAGGTGCAATGCCAATTACAGATTTTGTAAAAGATACACCGGTTATTCTCGTTCCAGGCTGTCCTCCAATTGCCGAGGTAATGACAGGAGTAATTGCTCACATGATTACATTCGGTCAGCTTCCTGAACTGGACCATCTAGGCAGGCCTAAAGCTTTCTATCGGCACAGGATCCATGATAAGTGCAACAGGCGTGCATACTTTGATGCAGGTTTGTTTGTTGAGTCTTTTGATGATGAGGGCGCAAAACAGGGCTATTGTCTATATAAGGTTGGCTGCAAGGGACCGACAACATACAATTCTTGTGCAGAAATGCGCTGGAATGGTGGAGTCAGCTACCCAATCCAATCTGGTAATCCTTGTATTGGCTGTGCTGAAAAAGGGTTCTGGGATAACGGGCCATTCTTTGTCCGCCGTGCTAAAATACCTGGAACACAAACGACGATTAATCCTGATACGATCGGATTGGCAGCAACTGCTCTCACGACAGCCGGAGTCGCTGTCCATGCTGCAGGAACTGTAGTTAAAAAGAAACTAGATGACAAACGGGGTGGAGAAGAATGAGTGAACGGATTGTCGTAGACCCGATTACGAGGATAGAAGGACATCTCCGAATCGAGGCCGATATCGATGAAAAAGGCGTAATCAAAGATGCATACAGTTCCGGTACTTCCATCAGAGGTCTTGAGTTGATCGTAAGAGATCGAGACCCTCGGGATGTATGGGCTTATGTTCAGAGAATATGCGGTGTCTGTACAACAGTACACGCCCTGGCATCAATACGGTCAGTTGAAGATGCTCTTGATATCAAGATTCCAAGGAATGCCCATTTGATAAGGGATATTATGAATGAGGCATTGTTTGTCCATGACCATATTGTCCACTTTTACCACTTACATGCACTGGACTGGGTCGATGTAGTCAGTGCCTTAAATGCAGATGTCAATGAAACTTCAAAAGTGGCACAATCAATCTCCTCCTGGCCAAAGTCATCACCAGGTTATTTCAAAGATGTCCAGAACAAGGTTAAACGGATTGTTGAAAGCGGACAACTGGGGATTTTCGCCAACGGTTATTGGGGACATAAGGCCTACAAGCTTCCTCCAGAGGTTAACCTTCTTGCTGTAGCCCATTATCTAGAAGCGTTGGATTGGCAGAAAGAAATTGTTAAAATCCATACTATTTTTGGGGGGAAGAACCCGCATCCGCACTATGTTGTCGGCGGTATGGCTACTCCGCTTGATATCAATAGCGATAATGGAATCCATGCTGAGCGTCTTGCCCATGTCTCTCAGCTGATTGATGAAGCCAGGGAATTCGTCAATCAGGTTTATATTCCAGACTTGATTGCAATTGGATCCTTCTATAAGGATTGGACACATGGCGGTGGTCTGAACAACTATCTATGCTATGGAGACTTTTCAACAACGCACATCTATGATGTGAAAAATTATAGATTCCCACGCGGAATCATCCTTGATGGAAATTTGAATGAGATTCACGACATCGATTTAAAAGATCCATTCCATGTACAGGAATTTATTGATCATTCCTGGTATACGTACGATGGAAAGGGCGAAGGCGGGAAGCATCCTTGGTCGGGTGAGACTACCTTGAACTATACAGGCCCTAAGGCACCATATAAAACATTGAATACAGAAGAAAAATACAGCTGGCTAAAAGCCCCTCGCTGGAAAGAAAAGCCTATGGAAACGGGGCCTCTGGCAAGAATGATCGTGGGGTACGCTGCTGGAAAAGAAGAAATTGTCAATATTGTCGATGAGACACTGGCGAAACTTGGGCTGCCGATTACCGCTCTCCAGTCAGCGCTTGGACGCACAGTTGCCCGAGGTCTTGAAACAGTGCTGATTTCTAATTGGATGAGAAACGATATGGATGAATTATTGAAAAACATTAAAAATGGTAACCAGGTAACTTTTGATCGAACGAAATGGGAACCTGAAAGCTGGCCGAAGAAAACCCTAGGAGTCGGTTGGATGGAGGCTCCAAGAGGCGCGCTTGGACACTGGATTGAAATTGAAAATGGCAAGACAAAGAATTACCAGGCAGTCGTCCCATCGACTTGGAATGCTTCACCTAAGGACCATAATGGAAATATTGGTGCTTATGAAGCTGCATTGAAAGGTAAGCCTCTTTTGGATAAGGAGCAGCCATTGGAAATCCTGCGTATCATCCATTCATTTGATCCTTGTCTTGCGTGTGCCGTACACCTCACAGATTTGGAATCGAAAAATACAACAGAAATACGGATCGGTTAGGGGGCTGAATCATGTCAGACCTGAATATCAATCAAAATCCGAATCCCATTTTGCCTGATTACAAACCAAATCATGAACCTGGGAAAAATAGTGAAACCTCTCTTTTCCCGGAACGCGCTGCGAAATATGAGCCGATTAATAAAACAAATGTAAAGGTTTATGTTTGGGAGCTACCGGTACGAATCTGGCACTGGATCAATTTCCTGGCTATTTTTGCCTTGATGGCGACAGGTATTTATATAGGCCAGCCATTTGTAGGCGCTACCATTCCTGAAGAAGCATATTACTCTTACCTGATGGGCTGGGCCCGATATATTCATTTCTTTGCGGCCTTCATTTTCACCGCCAATATGATTTATCGCCAATACTGGGTCTTTAAAGGAAACAAGTATGCGATTTCACATCCCTTCCGCCTGATCTTTTGGAAGGAGACTTGGGAAACAGTGAAATTCTATCTGTTCCTTAAGCATAAAAAACCGCACTTTATCGGGCATAATCCGCTGGCTCAATTAAGCTATATCCTTTTTATGGGTGTCGGTTCAATCGTGATTATTTTTACGGGATTCTTCCTGTATTTTGAACCGCAGCCAGAATCCTTTTTTGGAAGCATCTTCTACTTCCTGGTGCCCCCTTTTTTTGGCGGGGACAGCTTCACAATTAGATCCATCCATCATTTAGTGGCATGGGCATTTATCGTCTTTACAGTCATTCATGTCTATCTTGCATTCCGTGAAGACTACCTGCAGCGAAATGGAACGATGTCATCTATATTTACTGGGTATAAAACAGAGCCGAAGAAGCATATTGGTGATGATAATGATGAATAAACCACAAAAAGATATGAAAATCACAATTTTAGGAATCGGCAACACCCTCTATCAGGACGAGGGTGTTGGCGTTCATATTCTTCCGCTGCTTGAGGAACGCTTCAAGGAAGATGCCGAGATTGAAATAATTGAAGGATCAACCGATGGAATGAGGCTGTTAGGTCCAGTAGAGGACTCCAGTCACCTGATAGTCATTGATGCCATTAATGCTGGAAAAGAGGGTGGATCGATTATAACGCTCATTGGTGATGAAATCCCAGCATATTATGGTATCAAGATGTCCATCCATCAATTAGGATTCCAGGAGGTACTTTTTGCTGCTAAGCTGAGGGAACGCTATCCGGAAAATATTGTCATGTTCGGCATGCAGCCTACATCTCTGGAGCTGGGAATTGAGCTTTCCAGCAACAATGCTGATAAACTTTCTGAGCTCGCTGACCATATTGCAGTTCAGGTAAAGCAATGGAGAGATGCATCTTGAAACGTATGGAGTTCTTGAAAGAAATGAGCTCGAGCCTCGGAAAGACATTAAAATCTATTTATCATCCGATGGTAGAAGATGATGTTGAAAAGCTTTCAAAGGCAGCACAACAAGCCCTGGGGATTAAATGGCATTTCCTTTCAATAAAAAACGAAGTAAAGCAAGGGGTTGAACTGAAATTCATCTCTGGGAAGCCGATTATAATTGTCCAAACTCCTAAAGGGAACATGCAGGCGATAAGTGGAATATGCCCTGTATGTTCCAA
>DMSR01000163.1:6768-6959 GCA_003457145.1 Bacillus sp. (in: firmicutes) | reverse complement strand
ATCCTGCATGATACAGTTGAAGACACGAAAATAACACTTGCTGATATTGACCTTGAGTTTGGTAATGAAATCGCGGAAATCGTGAAAGGCTGCTCCGAGCCAGACAAATCATTGTCCTGGGAGGAACGAAAGGAGCATACAATCGACTATTTAAAAACAGCCTCAAAAGACATCCGGGTTGTAGCCTGTGC
>DMSR01000163.1:0-6664 GCA_003457145.1 Bacillus sp. (in: firmicutes) | reverse complement strand
TGGTTTGGAGCAGGTTCAAACGCGGGAGAGAGCAGCAGGAATGGTATTACAGAAATGTAATCACGAGCCTCGGAGCTGCATCTGCTTTTCAACTTTTGGAAGAGCTCAAGCTAGAAGTCGAGCTATTGTTTGGGAACTAAGAAAAGAAGTAATATTTGCAATAAAGAATGTTAAAAGATTGGATTGTATTTTCCTGTGTTAAGGAGTGATGGAGTGTCTACGGAAGTTTTATCGATTACAAACCTGAAAAAGTCATTTGGGAATAACGAGGTTCTTAAAGGGATTGATTTGACAGTACATAGGGGAGAGATCATTGGGTACATTGGACAGAATGGAGCAGGGAAAAGCACGACGGTGAAGTTGATGCTTGGACTTGAAGAAGGTTATTCAGGAGAGATCAGGATCTTTGGCGAGGAGATTTCGAGGAAGGGTGTAAGCTACAAACAGAGAATCGGGTATATTCCTGAGACTTCAGAAATGTATGATTCACTCACTGCACAGGAGTATTTGACTTTTGTCGCTGAGCTTTACGGGATGGATTATGACGTGGCAGACAGGAAAGCAAAAGCGATGCTTGATGTGTTCGGGTTAGTGGATGTTTATCATTCGCGGATTTCTTCTTTTTCAAAAGGGATGAAGCAGAAGACTCTGATAGTATCGAGCTTTTTACATAATCCTGACCTGCTGTTCCTGGATGAACCATTGACAGGCCTTGATGCGAATAGCGTGATGATTTTCAAGGAAATCCTCGCCAGATTTTCAGCTGAAGGAAAGACTATTTTCTATTCATCTCACATCATGGATGTAGTCGAAAAAATCAGCAACCGTATAGTCCTGCTTCATGGAGGTCAAATCGTTGCGAATGGAAGTTTTGAAGATTTAAAGGGACAAAACATAGAAGGGTCGCTTGAAANNGTCAAGGAGGACTGACAAATGGGAGATTTTGTCATTCTGAGAATACTCGATTTTTTCAGTCCGGTCTTTGAGAAGTTCGGTTTTGATTACCAGACACTGAGAAAGATCCTCCAGATCAAGCTGGTAATGGACCAGCGCAGGAAGCCGACTGTATTCCAGCAAACAGCGAAAAAGAAGGATAAACCAGAAGACAAAAATGCGTTTTTCAGATCATTATGGATGTACGCGTTCTTTGGTCTCATGCTCATTCCGTTTTTATTTTTGCGTGATAATTATATGGTCCAGGCCAGTATCATGTTCAGCATCTTCATGTTCATCGTGATGACAACGCTTATATCCGATTTTTCTTCCGTGTTGCTTGACCTTCGCGATAAAAGTATCCTTGTGGCCAAGCCTATTCATTCAAGGACGATCAGCATGGCTAAACTGCTTCATGTTTCAATCTATATGCTGTATATTACGCTTGCGATCACATTGATACCGTTAATCGTCAGTTTATTCACACAGGGCATCTTTTTCACTCTGCTGATGATTGGTTCACTAGTGCTTTTAGACATCTTTATCATTGCATTAACTGCAATGCTTTACCTGTTCATTCTGCGGTATTTTGATGGGGAAAAGCTTAAAGATATCATCAATTATGTACAGATTGCCCTGTCAGTGGCCATCATGATCGGCTATCAGGTGGTGGCTCGTTCATTCGAGTTTGTGAATTTGAAGTACCAAATCGATTTTGCCTGGTGGCAGCTTTTTCTTTCCCCCATGTGGTATGGTGGCCTGTTTGAATTGTTGATGGCTGACAAGTATAAGATCGGTCACATCTTGCTGGCGGTTTTGGCGATTCTTGGCCCGGTCGTTTCGATTATCCTCTATTTAAAGTTGATTCCCGAATTTGAAAGCAATTTACAGAAGCTATCGAGCCAAACTAGCATGAAGAAAAGCAGGCGTCCATCAAGGTTGTTCAGTGCGATGCCGTTCCTTATCTCGAAGGAGGAAATGCCTTTCTTCCGCTTTGCAGGTATCATGATGAAAAACGAACGAGACTTCAAGCTGAAGGTGTACCCGTCGCTGGGATTTGCCCTTGTTGTTCCATTTGTGTTCCTATTCAACAGTTATTCTGTCAGTTCTTTTGAAGAAATGACTGCAGGCCGCAGTTATTTGACCATATACTCAAGTTTGATGGTCATACCGGCAGCTGTTGTCATGCTCGCCCATTCTGGTTCGTACAAAGGTGCCTGGATTTATCAGGCGGCCCCGGTAATCAGCCATTCAACCTTAAATAAAGCAACCTTAAAAGCATTTATAATCCGCCTGTTCTTGCCGCTTTATTCATTTTTAACAGTCATTTTCTTAATGATTTTTGGTATGGGAATCATAAATGATCTAGTTGCCATTTTGTTCGCATCGTTTTCTTATACGGTTGTCTGTTATCGATTTGGCAACAATGAGCTAGCGTTCTCACAGCCTTTTATTGCTGCTCAGGAAAGCGGGAATATAAAATTATTTATGCTGCTTCTGATGATCCCAGTCTTTGCAGGGTTTCATTATTTGGTTTTTGACATTCCGTTTGGTGTAACAGGGTATACAATCCTTTTGTTTATTTCTAATTGGTTTATGT
The DNA here is from genome assembly GCA_003457145.1 of Bacillus sp. (in: firmicutes). Taxonomy (GTDB): domain Bacteria; phylum Bacillota; class Bacilli; order Bacillales; family Cytobacillaceae; genus Mesobacillus. Next base: position 4,131 of record DMSR01000163.1, on the reverse strand, counting down.
GGAAGAAAATAGGTTGAATGTTGAAGGTTTTTAGTTATACTTGCGATTCTATTGGCAGCCCTTATGGCTGCTTTTATTATTTTTTTATATAATTACAATAATAATTTATTTGGAAAAAAATAATAATTTAATGAGTAAAAAGGTGTGAAATACTAGAAGAAAACGCTCTCTTCTGAAATTTCTAAAAAATTAATTGACTGAATTGTATAACTATATTATTATTCTACTAATAACTTATTCTTTCGAAAGACGAAGCGTTTAAGTGAAAAAGAAAATGGAGGGATACATTATGTCTCAAATGCTTGCATTAGTAATTGTTGTATTTATTTTATTAGTAGGGGATTTTGTTGCCGTTCGGACAAAAGCTTGGGTCCCGTCCATGTTCATCTCAGCAATCTTGTTTCTGGTTGGTTACTGGACGTTTTTCCCGAAGGAGATTGTTGCATTGGCTGGCGTTCCTTCCGTTGTTGCTGTAATGATGATGTATTTGTTAATCACCAATATGGGAACTTTGCTTTCGGTCAAGGAATTAAAAAACCAATGGAAGACCATTGTGATTGCATTATCAGGTATTTTAGGAATCGTTGCTGTTTTATTGAGTGTTGGAACACTTGTTTTCGGTTACCAAACAATGGTCGTTGCGATTCCTCCACTAGTGGGCGGTGTAGTCTCAGCTTTGATTATGTCTGAAGGAGCAAAGGAAGCAGGGTTAGCTTCCCTTTCCGTCTTCGCAATCGTTATTTATGTTATGCAGGGATTTGCGGGATATCCACTGACCTCCTTTGTATTGAAGAAAGAGGGTAAGAGGCTTCTGAAACAATACCGCGATGGAGGACTTGAGTTAGCACAAGCAGAAGTTGCTGCCACGGTTGAAGCTACACCACCAGTAGAACTTAAACTTTTTAAGAATTTGCCAGCGAAGTACAATACGGAATACTTTAAATTTTTCAGGCTTGCACTGGTTGCTTATCTTGCTTTTCTTACTTCATCAGTTTTGGCGCCAATTGTATCAATCAGCCCTTTTGTACTTGCCTTATTGTTCGGTGTGATTGCAACTAGCGCAGGCTTCTTGGAGAAACAAGTATTACAGAAGGCGAATGGATTCGGAATCGCTATATTGGTACTAATGTTATTCATCTTCGATGGATTGAAGCAGGCTACTCCAAGTATGTTACTCGAAATCATCATTCCTTTGATTGGTACGATTGTGCTGGGTGTTACAGGTATGTATGTTTTCTCTTTCATCGCTGGCAAAATTTTAAAGGTCAGCAAGGAAATGGCCTTTGCTGTTTCGTTAACAGCACTGTATGGATTTCCCGCTGACTATATCATCACAAAAGAGGTAATCAACTCGTTGACAGAAGATGAGAAAGAACGAGATGCGCTTACTAGCCACATGCTTCCACCAATGCTTGTAGGCGGATTCATCACCGTTACAATCGTTTCGGTCGTATTAGCAGGAATCTTTGTCGGATTACTTTAATAGAAAGGGGAATGGTTGTGCAGGAACTTACCGAGCGAATAGCAAGACATATTGACAAAATCAGTGAATTTACAGCTACCCCTGAGAGGGGTACTACAAGACTCACTTATAGCAATGAAGATCTTATGACCCGTAAATATATCAAGCTTAAAATGCAAGAATATGGATTGCAGGTTAGGGAAGATGGATATGGGAATATTTTCGGAAAGCTTGAAGGGACAATGAAGGATGGTCCTAGTGTGATGATCGGATCGCATTTCGATTCGGTTCCAAACGGAGGTGCCTATGACGGTCCCGCTGGCGTGGTAGCAGGACTGGAAGTGGCGGCGCTTTTTTCAAAAAACAATGTAATACCTAAATATCCCTTGGAAATCGTTGCACTTATTGAAGAAGAAGGTTCGAGGTTCGGAGGCGGCCTGATGGGTTCAAGAGGGATTGCAGGATTGCTGAGTGACGAGGACTTTAGAAACCTGAGAGATAAGGACGGGATTTCAACCGAGGAAGCAATGGTTAAAATCGGATTGGATCCGTCCCTGCCGCGAAAAAGGGATCCTCAAACGATGAAGGCCTTCCTGGAGTTGCATATTGAACAAGGACCGATTTTAGAGGAAAAGAACCTACCGATCGGGGTCGTAGAAGCAATCGTTGGCTTGACTCAGCTGGAAGTGACTGTGAAGGGTCAGGCAGGGCATGCTGGAACCACACCGATGGACAGGCGTGCAGATGCACTTGTCACAGCTGCGAATATAATCGCTCAATTACCGGATCTTGCCATTGATGAGGGTCATGGTACGGTCATAACGACCGGGCGCCTGAATGTTTATCCAAATGGAGCAAACGTCATTCCTGATAGAGTAGTATTCACCGTGGATATCCGGTCTGGTAAAGAAGAAAACGTGTTAAATGTAATCGAGAAAACGAAAGCTGTTGTTGAGTCTTTTGACGCAAACGGAATCAATACATCAATTGAAAAGCTGTTATATATTCAACCTAAAGAGTTAAATGGAGGAATCCGATCAATTTTAAAAGAACAGAGTGAAAAATTGGCTATTCCTTACTGTTCGATAAACAGTGGTGCAGGCCATGATGCGATGGTTCTGTCGGATATAACAGACGTGGGAATGCTTTTCGTTCCCAGTAAAGACGGACTCAGCCATTGTCCAGAAGAATGGTCCGATTCAAATCATCTCGCGAAAGCTGTTCAAATTTTCTATGAAGCAGCCAAGAGTTTAACGGAGGCGGAATAATGATCAATCAAAGGTTAAAAGAAGCATTTCATGAATACAAAGATGAGCTTACAGAGTTAAGAAGGAAATTCCACAGTCAACCAGAGGTATCCTGGGAAGAATATAAGACTACCGATTTTGTCTGTGAGTATCTTGAAAATCTAGGAGTTTCATATAAAAGAACAGAACCGACTGGTGTCATTGCCGAAATAAAAGGCGGAAAGCCAGGCAAAACAGTTGCTCTCCGAGGGGATATGGATGCACTTTCAGTGGAACAGCTGAATAAAGACTTGCCATATGCTTCTAAGGAGGATGGAAAAATGCATGCGTGTGGACACGATGCACACACAGCCATGCTCCTGGTAGCGGCAAAAGCGTTAAATGAGATCAAAGATGAATTGCCTGGCAATGTACGGTTATTGTTCCAGCCAGCAGAGGAGGTAGCGGAAGGTGCAAAAGCACTTGTGAAACAAGGTGCAGTTGAAGGGGTGGATAATGTATTCGGCATCCATATTTGGTCTCAGATGCCTACTCACAAAGTTTCATGTACACCAGGGCCATCTTTCGCCTCGGCAGATCTGTTTACTGTGACCTTCAAAGGAAAGGGCGGGCACGGAGCTATGCCACAGGCATGTGTTGATGCGGCAATTGTCGCTTCTTCCTTTGTCATGAATGTCCAATCTGTTGTTTCCAGGACAATTGACCCTCAGCAGGGAGCCGTTCTTACAGTCGGAAAAATGATAGTCGGCACCCGTTTTAATGTCATAGCTGAAAATGCGGTCATTGAAGGTACAGTCCGCTGTTTCGATGCCACTACTCGTGACCATATTGAAGCACAGCTCAAGCATTACGCTGAAAATGTTGCCGCAGTTTACGGTGCGACCGCCACGGTAGAATACATCCGTGGAACACAGGCGGTCGTCAATGATGAGTACAGCGCAAAGCTTGTTCAAAAAGTTGCTGCAGAAGCATTCGGCGAGGATGTACTGTTCAATGAAAAACCAACAATGGGCGGCGAGGATTTCAGTTTTTATCTTGATGAAGTGCCAGGCAGCTTCGCACTTGTTGGAAGCGGAAACCCAGAGAAAGACACAGAATGGTCCCATCATCATGGGAAATTTGATATTGATGAAGAAGCTTTGGCGACAGGATCAGAGCTTTATGCTCAGTATGCATGGGCTTACTTGAACGAGTAATATCCACAGTTTACTATTCTAAAATAAATTTTTATGAAACTAGGATTATGTTAATCTATACGGATACGCAACTGAATAATAGACCAAATCACCATGTGATTTGGTAAGACTGTAGACAAACTCGATGAAAATCGTGTTTGTTTACAGTCTTTTTGGGTTGGTGCTGGAATGGGGGCTGTTGATTTCCGTTCCAGGCGCTTCGCTTTCCGCGGGGCCGGCGCTGAGC
>DMSR01000239.1 GCA_003457145.1 Bacillus sp. (in: firmicutes) | reverse complement strand
ATCCTCTGGAAAGAGGGTTTGATTATGGGAGCGAGCGGGATTGCAGCTACACAGGTGGCCCGTCCGCTGGTTTACTACCTTGAAGCGCGCGGCTGGGATGAAATCGTCATTCCAATTTTATTCATCATGCTGCTTGCGTATTTTGCCTTTACAATGATCTCTCAGGGGAAAAGGGAAGAAGGTGGGTCTCCTTTACCTGGATTGTTCTCGTCCCCTAAATTAATAGCGGTAGGCTTTGTTGGCGGTTTGGCTTCTGGCGTTCTGGGAGTTGGCGGCGGCTTTATCATTGTTCCGCTAATCATTACGACTTTAGGATTCGATCCGAGAAAAGCAATAGGAACCAGCCTGTTTGCTGTGCTGCTGATTGTTAGTGTCGGATTCATTTCTTATGCAATAAAGACAGATATAAATTACATCATTGGACTTCTGCTCATAGCAGGCGGGCTGATTGGTTCACAATTTGGCGCTAGACTGACAGCCCATTTCAAGAATAGTGAAATGAATGCCATGCTTGGAATGCTTTATGTCGCCACACTGGCTGGAGCAATTCTTAAGCTTTTGGATCTTAATGTGATGGGGCTCGTGATTATCGGTTTTTTCATTTTGTATTTCTTTGTCCGATGCGGTCTGAAAATAAATATGGAAAAGCAAAGAAAAATAGGCTGATGAATCTCAGCCTTCTTTCTTTTAAAGCTTGGTGACATGTGAACGTTGGTCGTTTTCTTACGCTTCTGAGGTAACTGGGTGCTTTACGTATGGTGGAAATCGATGACCGTTATTCGTTTTTACGAATAGAGCGCCATCTGTTTGCAAAGGGCTTCGATTGAAATTAAGGCCTTTATAATCAGGTGTGAAATGAAAAATAATTTTAGATTTTTTTTCATCTGTCATACTGGAAAGGATTTGTTCAATGGTCACTGGCTGCTTGCTGATCACATCGAATAACTGGATTGTTCCTCCGTCTTTAGAATAGATAACGATTGCATCCTCCTCAGGATGATAGTAAAGGCNNGCCGCTGGAATTTTCCGTGGTGAACAGCTGTGAAACTGGCACCCTTTCCAGAACCATTTTTTCAATAAGCTTTCGATCTTCATCAATCGTTATATCCAATTTACGCAACAGACTTGCTTTTTCGGTAATTGAAGAATAGGTTAATGAAAACTGATATTCCTCTTCTTTTTCAAACCCGAATCTTGGGTAAAAGTCGAGGACGCTTTCATTAGAAAAAAGGTACATGAAATCGTACTTGCCCTTATACTCTTCTAAAATGTAATTCATCAGTCTTGGTGATAATCCTTTGTGCCTATAATCGGGATGGGTCATGACCGTTCCGATTTGCAATGCCTTATAGCGGCTGCCCTCAATGATGAAGTTAAGCTTATTGACTGACACATTCNNTCCATCTGAATAGGAGTAGGGAATATATCGGTCACCCCAATATCCTTTCTCATGCCAATTCTTAAAATTCAGGCCAAAGATATTGGCTGCAAGCTCGAAAAAGCTGTTCCTTAATAGAAGATTATCCCGATAATTTATGTTCAACGTTAATTCATTCATTAGACTAGGCTCCTAGTTTGTATGGATTTGAAACCTGTAATAGTCCTCTCGAACCTTATAAGGACCATTCGAATTTACAAGGCGTCTGTATCAGGATGAAAACATATACGTTTTGTGATGGTAGCGTATCCCATAGATTAATCCCATCGCGAGCATATTGCCCATAAGTGAGCTTCCCCCATAACTGATGAATGGCAGCGGAATTCCCGTAATTGGAAGGAGCTGGATAGTCATCCCGATATTCTGAAAGACATGAAAGGTTACCATACTGATGACACCCGTACTGATATAGGTGCTGAAAGGGTCGTTTGTATCCAAAGACGTTTTGGTTAGATGATAGATTAATAGGAAAAAGAGACCAATTACCACACTTCCTCCGACAAAACCATATTCTTCTCCAATCACGCTGAAGATAAAATCGGTGTGGCTTTCGGGAATATAAACTTCCCGTTCGCTGAAGCCTTTGCCAGTGAGAAGGCCAGACCCTATCGCCCTGAGTGATTTTATCAAGTGATAACCGTATTCACTTTGATAGGTTTCAGGGTCAATCCAAGCATAAATTCGCCCAAACTGATAGGTCTTCACGTTTAAATATTCTTTGAGAATTTCAGGTTTCCAGATAACAAGATACAGGATGCCTGCGCCAAGTCCGGCACCCGCACCGTAAACAGGCAAAATGATCTTCCAGCTTATTCCTGAAACAAGAATCAAACCGGTGAGTATGGCGATAACGACAAGTGCTGTCCCAAGATCGGGTTGGAGCAGGATTAATCCGAGCGGAAGAGCCGTGATTGCTCCCAGCTTGATGAAAAGAAAAAAGTCCGATTTAATGGTCTTTATTCCATATTTATCATGATGAGTAAAGATTACCTTGCTGAGTGCGAGTATCAGAAAGACCTTCATGAATTCGGAAGGCTGGATCGAACCGAATGGCTCGATGAAAAACCAGCTCTTTGCACCATTCCTTTCTTCTGCAATGCTTGCAGGGGCAAAATGCAAGAAAATCAGCAGGAACACACCGAATCCATACAGATACCAGGACAGCTTACGGTACTGCTCACTGTCAAACATCATCACTGTGCCGATGATGCCTGATCCGACAATATACCAGAAGATCTGCTTCACCATGAAATTCTGGCCATACTGGCCGGTTTTTTGCGCACTGTAAATAGCAGCACAGCTAATTATAAAAAACAGCATTAATATGAACGTCAATGTCCAATCAAACCGATCATTATTTTTTAAAGATTTTTTCATGTGCTCACCCTGTTTCGGTTGGTCATATACAATTTCCTTTTATAGGTAGAGGGAAAACAATCGTTTTTGACCTTGATAGTATAGATTTTAATAACTGTTTAAGAAAGGAGCTATTTCATTCTTTGTTGGGCTCGCATTCTTCGTAGGTAATGGATTTTCCACGATTTTCCACCTTTTTTTGAGCCAGGAATCACTTTGAAAGCGGCTGTAGCCAAGTGGAACAGGGATTTAACTCGTGTTCATAAAGAAGCAATTCAAACGGGAGCAATCTTAATAAGAGGAACGGAATCGTTTTACAATTTTATGCTATCAAAGAAGTTTTATCCTTACAATGGGTAATCTAGAAACATTTTCCTATCTAAGAGTTATAGACGCAAAAGGAAGTGGATTAGTTCCTCGGAGGTGGAAAGAGCGAATTGCACCAGTACCTGCTGTGGGTTTCAAATATCCAAGCGGATTATAATTATTATATTGTGGAATGACAAAATAAGATATTTTTCATGATATTTGCTAAAATAGAAAGAGTGTCATTATGTACGGAATGGAATCATTCAGGTGAAGCATTTGGTTTTACTATCAATTTTTCAGTCTAGAAATTGTCCGGGAGGTTTTGCCTTTGAAAAAGAACCATCCTTATAATCGGGATTTGCTATATATCCATTTGAACGACCGGGATCAGTATGTACTCTCCTATGGAATAGAGTTTTACGAATTTGCAAGATCGTTATCAGATTCCCTTAATCATTTATTGCTATTGAAGCATCGGCATGAAGATGGAGATTTCAATCGGCATACGTTATTTGAGTATGTTCCTGAAGAAAGGGTTGACAGGCTTGCTGCAGAAAATGTCCATGCTTATGGGGATTTCTGCTGGATTGATTTTGAGGAAGTAGAATCCCTGAACGTGCTGTCTGCCCAGGAAATAGCGGAAATGCTTTATTTGGGGCATATAAAGCACCATCTGAAGCTGCCCTTCTATAATCAGCTCGGAAACCGATTTGCCTACCTGGCTAATGATGATGGCTGGTTCAATAAAACCTATTACCGCAATTTTAATGACTTCTTCCGGATGCTAGGAGGTGTCCTTGCTGGGAAAGTTAGCGCATTGGCACCTGAGAAGACCTTGCTTGGTATCAAAAAAAAGCGAGCATACCCTTCGGTCAGCAAGGAAATTTTAAAATCCCTGATGCCTGCTTTAAAGGAAGGTGCCGTCTTTTCAATAAGAAATATCCAGCAAAATCGGAACAGACTCGAAATACCAATTTGGATCATCGGTGATTTCGCGAATATGGATGATATGTATGATGAGTTTAAAGAGGCCAGCAGGAATGCAAGCGACGGAAGACTGGTCTTCGATAAAAAGCTTAAGGAATGGAGTCTGCTGTCACAATAATCAGCATTAATGGAAACGACCGAAAAGCCATGGGGGCAGGTCGTTGCCTATGCAGCAGACCCTGATGGCCATTATATCGAAATTTGCACGCCAATTGAATAAAAGTGGATTTACGGAGCCTGTTTTGCAGTTCTTGTATCCGCAAGGAATTCATTATAAGAGGCAGCCAAGCTTTCCGTTGGCTGCCTCTTATTAATTTCTCCTGCCGTTAGCATATAATGAAGTCTTACTGCAATGCCTTTATCGGCTTTTTTGCAAGAAGGGAAGCAATGATTCCCAGGATAGGTAGAGTGATGGATAAAAGTAATATTTGCTGGTAGCCGCCAAAGATGTCAAAGGCGAGGCCGAATGGAAGTGGACCCAGTGCGGATCCTAGTACCGTCACGGTCATTGCAGAGCCTTTAATGCTGCCAAGAGCTTGCCTCCCGAAAAAACTCGGCCAGACGTAGTTAAGTGCAATCCTTTCGAAGCCCCCGCTTATCCCCCATAATACACCAAAGGCAATGGCGATCGCTGTCTGATCAGCCGCCATGAGAACAAGAATGAAAATTATTTCACCAGCAAATATTCCCGCAAGTACATATTGAACCTTAATCCGGTCCAATAGAGGTCCGGCAATCAAGGTGACTGGAAAACCAATCAAAGCCATAAGACTTAAAACAAGTGCGGCAATTCCTGGAGAGATGCCATTCGTCTTGAAAATAGAGATTAAATGAAAGGTGAGTCCAGTGTTGACCAAGGATGGGATGCCGACGCAAATAAGCAAAAGCCAATAGGCACGTGTTTTGACCGCTTCCTTTACCGTCCAGTTCACTTCCTCGACCGGAATATTGCTGCTGTTTGCTGAATGCTTGCCTACTTGCCAATCCCTTTTTATTCCGTCTGGCTGTTCACCAATATTCTCAGGCTTATTCCTTATTAAAAAATAGGCAAGAGGTACATAGATGACAAGAAGCAATATGCCCCATACTTTCCATGAGAAGCTCCATCCATATTCGGAAACGAGCCATGCATTGATAGGAGGAAGGGAAGCTGAACTGGCGAACCCGCCAATTGCCATTAAGCTCATTGCTTTGCCACGTTTGGCAATGAACCATTGAGGGACAAGCGTATTTGGAATCAGGCTCATCGATCCCTGGCCTAAAACCCTGATCAGGAAAAATCCAATGAACAGCATCGCAGTGTTAACGACCATGCTATTCCAGAAGCAGGCAATTGCCAGCGCAATGCCAACCAATACAGACATCTTTCTCTGGCCGAATTTATCTACGAAGCGGCCAACAAAAAACATGCAAATGCCGGCAGCGAGGGTGGCCAGCGAATAAACCGCAGATACCTGGGACCGGCTCCAGCCAAAATCCCTTATGTAAGAATCAATAAAGACAGAAACGGAGTACGTTTGTCCTGGACCAGAAAAGAAGATACCAAGACCAGAGATAAAAACAACGACCCAGCCATAGTAAAAGTTCGTTTTGAATGGTGCGGATGTACCTGATGTATTCATATAATTCCCTCCCAATACATCATATCAAAAGTATTTGAACAAAGGCTTGCATAAAGATATGGCCAGAATACATTTTTACATTTTAATGTTTTTAATATGTGTATAAGGAAAACGAAGATATCATTCGAAAATTGAAGTAAAACAATAATTGGAACGCTTACAGTCAGGGTTGCCGATTTCAACAAATATGTTATGATACATCTTGTTTTTAACGGACCCGGCTTGCTTGAGAGTAGGAAGCCAACAAATACTAGTAAGGGGTGTTTACTTGAATACAGATACAATTAAAGAACAATGGTTTGGCAACATTAGAGGAGATGTGCTTGCGGGAATCGTCGTAGCGTTGGCATTGATTCCTGAAGCGATTGCCTTTTCGATTATTGCTGGCGTTGACCCAATGGTAGGACTGTACGCATCATTTGCGATTGCTGTGACAATTGCGATTGTCGGCGGGCGTCCTGGAATGATTTCAGCGGCGACAGGTGCGATGGCGCTGCTAATGGTGACGCTGGTTGCTGACCATGGTTTGCAATATTTATTGGCAGCTACAATCTTGACAGGTGTAATACAGATTCTGTTTGGTGTGTTTAAATTGGCCAGGTTCATGAAATTCATTCCAAGGTCCGTCATGATTGGCTTCGTGAATGCACTTGCCATCCTGATATTCATGGCGCAGCTTGAACAGTTTGTTAACGCGACCTGGGTAATGTATGTAATGGTAGCAGGTGCTCTTGCGATAATTTATATCTTGCCGCGCTTCACGAGAGCCGTACCTTCGCCGCTTATAGCGATTGTTGTGATTACGGTAATTGCAATCATGACAAAAAGTGACATCAGGACTGTAGGAGACATGGGGAACTTGACTTCTGCATTGCCTGCGTTCTTGATTCCAGATATACCTTTTAATCTCGAAACCTTAAAAATCATATTCCCGTATTCTTTGGCACTCGCGATTGTCGGCTTACTTGAATCATTGTTGACAGCTTCAATCGTTGATGACATGACTGATACATCGAGTGATAAGAATAAAGAAAGCCGCGGTCAGGGGATTGCCAACATTGTTGCTGGATTCTTCGGCGGCATGGCAGGCTGCGCAATGATCGGGCAGTCAGTGATCAACGTCAAATCTGGCGGGCGGGGAAGGTTATCGGCTCTTGTCGCTGGTACATTCCTGATGTTCCTGATCCTCGTTCTTGGGAAAGTGGTTGTTCAAATACCGATGGCGGCTCTTGTTGGCGTAATGATCATGGTATCAATCGGCACATTCGACTGGTCTTCCATTAAAGGATTGGCAAAAGCTCCTGTTACGGATTCAATCGTAATGGTAACAACGACTGTAACCACGGTTGTGACACACGATTTATCTAAAGGGGTATTTGCCGGGATCATCCTTAGCGCGATATTCTTCGTGGCGAAGATTTCCAAGGTGAAGGTTACATCCACTATGGATATAGCGGCCGACCGTCGCACCTATTATGTAACAGGCCAGGTATTCTTTGCCTCTGTTACTGATCTGCTTGAGGCTTTCGATTTAAAGGAAATAGCCAAAGAAGTTGTTATTGACCTGACGCATGCCCATGTTTGGGATGACTCAGCTGTTGCAGCAATTGATAAAATTGTCATCAAATTGAGGGAGGGCGGAACAGTAGTCCGCTTGCATGGCTTGAACGAGCCAAGCTCACATCTGATCGACAAGATGGCTGTCCACAAACAGGAAGGCGCAAAGCTTTCAGGACATTAATAATTCACATATTTAAACAGAAACACGTTGACTCTTCAACGTGTTTTCTTTTATAAATAATATAATAATAGTTATTGTTCTTCGGAAAGGATTCTTTACATAATTTGCTCGTTCCGTAGCTCATGTGTATAAATGTAAAAATGCACCAGGAAGAGCTTACTAGAAAAAAGTAACGGGGGGATTTGATGTTTAAAAAGATCTTGCTTGCCGCAGATGGATCCGATCATTCAGTTCGGGCATCCAAAAAGGCTGCAGAACTAGCGAAGCTCGGCGGCGTTAGTGAAATTACGGTGGTTTATGTAATAGACGGTCAGACCTCGAAGGAGGATGTGCTTCATAATCAGGACCGCGCTGTCGTCGAAGAAAAAAGAAAGCGCAGACTTCACCCTGTAACAGACCTGCTCGATCGTGAGGGCCTGCATTATAAACTGGAAAAATTACACGGCGAGCCGGGACCGGCAATCGTCGAATTCGCAAATAAAAATGGATTTGATCTTGTCGTAGTAGGAAGCCGTGGTCTAAACGGTTTGCAGGAAATGGTATTGGGCAGCGTCAGCCATAAAGTCGCTAAAAGAGTAAAAGCACCGGTGCTAATAGTAAAATAAATCTAACGCTCAGGGTTTACTGAGCGTTTTTTTTTATGCAGTTTAAGTATAGAGATAAGAGGGGGCAGCCTCCAAAAAAAGAACCGGGCACCATCGCCCGGTTCTGATCATGCCGTATCGCCGCTCTTTCCGCTCAGCTTGTCCGCCAAAACGGTAAGGGCACCATCGCCTGTAACGTTGCATGCTGTACCGAAGCTATCCTGTGCCAGATACAAGGCAATCATCAGTGATAGCATTGTATTGCTGAAGCCAAGCATTGTCTCAAGCAGGCCAAGGGCTGCCATGACAGCACCTCCGGGAACACCGGGTGCTGCAATCATAGTAATCCCAAGCATCAGGATAAATGGCATGATTGATGAAAAATGGGCTGACTGTCCATGCATCAGCATGACGGCCATACCAGTACTTACCAAAGTGATCGTACTGCCGGATAGATGGATAGTTGCCAGCAGTGGAACTGAGAAGTCTGCAACCTTCTCCCTTGCTCCGAGTTTCCGGGCCTGCCTCAAGGTTACAGGAATCGTTGAAGCAGATGACTGTGTTCCTAGAGCGGTCATATAGGCTGGCGCCATTTCTTTTAACATTTTAAATGGGTTGCGCTTTGCAGCAGCGCCAGCAACCGAAAATTGAGTAACTAAATAAATCATATGAAGGATAATGATCATGATGAATACTTTAATGAAAACGCTCATGATTGCAGATACTTGTCCACCTTGAGTCATATTCGCGAATATTCCGAGGATGTGGAAAGGAAGCAATGGAATGATGACTTTCTCGATGACCAATTCAATGATTCCCCTGAAATCGATCATAGCGTTTTGCAAGGTTTTTCCTTTTATATAGGCAAGGCCAAGACCAAGCATGAATGCAAGCAGTAACGCTGTCATGATTCCCATGACAGGGGGCATGTCGACCTGGAAAAAAGGTTTCAATAGAGCTTCTTCCGGATTCTCAAACTCTCTCATGCTTTGTCTCTTCAGAAGGACTGGGTAAATGGCAGCCGCGGCCAAGTATGCAAAAAGTCCAGCAATGACCGTCGAAACATAAGCGATTGTGGTTGTGATACCGAGCAGCTTGCCTGCCCCCCTGCCTAAAGAGGCGATACCAGGAGCAATAAAACCAATGATGATGAACGGAATGGCAAATCCAAGGAAATTACCGAATAATCCGTTAAATGTGGCAAACAATCTGATCACACTTTCCGGGAAGATCAATCCGGCAATGATTCCAAGTGTGATGGCTAGTACTATTTTTGGCAGTAATCCAAGTCTTTTCATGTTGCCCTCCCTAAAAGTTCAAATGTATTTATTTGGTGGATTATACACGGACTAATGTGAAATGTTAATAGGTTTATATGTTCGCAGAATTATTAATTAACTTTGGCGGGTATTCTAATGTTAAAAGGGGCTCCTTCCTGAAAATGGAGCGAGTAAAAGACTTTTGTTTTTCATGATTTCAGTATTAAATTAAGCTTGAGGTTTCATACATATAAAAGAGGAAATAGTATACCTGGAGAAGATATATTAAAAATTGATAACATTCACCTTCACAAAATATAAAATGGTAAAATAAAAAGTGATGAACATAATTGGAGGTCTATTTATGAAGACAAGAATCGGGCTGCTTTATGGCGGCAAATCGGCTGAGCATAAAGTATCAATGCAAACGGCGCTGGCTGTTACGAAGGCATTGGATTTTAATAAATTCGAGATCTACCCTATATACATAACTGAGGAAGGCGAGTGGGTGAAGGGTCCGCAATTGAGTGCCCCGGCCGAGAATGTCAAGGTGCTTGAGTTCTCTGATGGGCCAAACTTGCCATCCCCGTCTTTTACACCGGCATTATTTCAGGCTGGCGCAGCGGAGTCAGACCAAAACCTTGATGTGATTTTTCCGTTGCTTCATGGACCAAACGGTGAGGATGGAACGGTCCAAGGACTATTGGAGCTATTGAACCTTCCATATGTCGGCAATGGTGTCCTGGCATCTGCTGCAGGTATGGATAAAATCATCATGAAGAATATCTTTGACCAGGCAAGGCTGCCGCAGGTGAATTATGTTTCTTCGATTCGCAGCGAATGGGAAAAGGATAACGAAGCAGCCTATAGCCTGGTTGAGGAAAAGATCGGGTATCCGTGCTTTGTAAAGCCGGCAAACCTTGGTTCGAGTGTAGGGATCAGCAAGGCATCAAACAAGCAGGAACTTGTAGAAGCCTTTAAAGAGGCATTCCAATTTGACCGGAAAATCATCATTGAACAGGGAGTGACAGCGCGCGAGATTGAAATCGGCGTAATGGGCAATGATGAGCCGGAATGCTCTGTCGTCGGTGAAATTGTCCCAAAGAAAGACTTCTATGATTACAAGGCGAAATACGAAGATGGTGACACAGCAATGATCATTCCTGCAGAAATCACGGAACAACAATATGCTGATCTAAAAGAAATGGCAGTTACGGCTTATAAATCATTAGATTGTTCAGGGCTTGTCCGTGCGGATTTCTTCCTTACGAAAGAAGGGAAGCTTCTGATCAATGAAGTCAACACAATGCCTGGTTTCACTCCGTTCAGCATGTTCCCGCTGCTTTGGAAGCATACGGGAGTCGAATATCCTCAGTTGATTGAGAAATTAGTTAACCTCGGAATCGAACGCCATGCTGAAAAACAAAAGATAAAGTACACTTTTTAGCAGGCTCTTTTCGTAAAGCTTTAGGATAAGGAACATAAGGTTTATTAGAAAAGCAACTTTCAATGCGAAAACAGCATTTTAAAAAGATAAATACACACCTTGCAAAAGATAATTTTATCATCCAGGGAAACACGGCAATGAAAGCAATCGAGCTTTTATGCCGTGTTCCTTCATTTTTTGTCGTCAATGGGAGGAATGCGTCATGATTCAAAAAACGTTATCAGAAATCGCAAAAATGGCCGGTGCCGTGAATGATGTAAGCAAGTTTGGTGATGTGCTTGTAAAGGGAGTTACGATCGATACAAGAAAAATCGAACAGGGGAATATCTTCGTTCCATTTAAAGGGGAGAGAACCGACGGGCATAATTTTGTCGAGGATGTTATAAAAAACGGCGGTGCTTCAGCTGCCTTCTGGCAAAAGGATGTTCCCAACCCTCCGGAAAATTTACCAATCATCCTGGTTGAAGATACGACGATTGCCTTACAGGAGCTTGCCAGAAGCTATCGTAACTCGCTCGATATCAAGGTGGTCGGGATTACAGGNNAATGGAAAAACCACGACAAAGGATATGACAGCGAGTCTGCTTTCGTTGAAATTCAAGGTTCAAAAAACAGAAGGGAACTTTAATAACCATCTTGGCCTGCCGCTCACCCTTCTCCGTCTTCAAGAGGAGACAGAAGTGGCTGTACTTGAAATGGGGATGAGCAGCAAGGGTGAGATCGAATTCTTAACAAAATTAGGGCAGCCTGATGCTGTAATTATCACCAACATCGGAGAATCCCATTTGCTTGATTTAGGATCACGGGAAGCGATCGCAGACGCGAAGCTCGAAATCATCAGCGGACTGAGAGCAGATGGTCAAATCATTTTTTATGGCGACGAACCGCTGCTTCAGGAAAGGTTAAAGGATTATAATGGTACAGGCCACCTGAAAACGTTTGGTTCCACCACAGGCAATGACATTTATCCGGTCAGCATCGAACCAATGCCTATGGGCAGTATGTTTAAGACGAATCGCGGCGAAGAGTCATT
>DMSR01000217.1:755-4227 GCA_003457145.1 Bacillus sp. (in: firmicutes) | reverse complement strand
GTTTCCTCCGAAATCACTCTTCTCTTTGCTTCAGGAGATTTTTTCATGACAACCTCTCCAGTCAATGGATCAACCAGCTCTTTTGCAATATAAGGAGTATAGAGAATCCCGCCATTGACAGCAGCTGAAACGGCAGCGACCTGCTGAATCGGCGTGACCGATACACCCTGGCCAAAAGCAGTGGTTGCCTGCTCGATTGGACCGACTCGATCGATATTGAACAAAATTCCTTTCCCTTCACCCTGAAGGTCAATCCCCGTCTTTTGGCCGAACCCGAAGTCCTTAACATATTTGAAAAGTGTCTCTTTCCCAAGTCTTTCGCCAAGTTCCACAAATCCCGGGTTACAGGAATTCTCTACCACCTCAAGGAAAGTCTGGCTTCCATGTCCACCCTTTTTCCAGCAGCGCAGCTTCCTCCCCGCTACTTCAGCATATCCGGGATCGTGAAAGTGATCTTCTTCTAGGTCTACCTTTTCTTCCTGTATCGCTGCAGCCAGGGTGATAATTTTAAAGGTAGATCCGGGTTCGTATGTACTCCAGACTGGAAGATTCCGGTTATAAACTTCTGGTGGCACATTCTGAAAATTCGCCGGGTCAAAATCGGGCCTGCTTGACATGGCGAGGATTTCACCATTGTTTGGATTCATGGCAATCGCTATGATTCCATCTGGATTATATTTTGCCTGGGCTATATCCAGTTCCCTTTCTATGATTGTCTGAACCCTGCTGTCGATTGTCAATTTTAAATTCAGGCCATCTACTGGGGGCTGATAATCATCCGCCATGTCATTCATTCTCTGGCCTTTTGCATTTGCGTAAAATTGCACTGACCCCTTCGTTCCCTTTAGCTGCTTGTCATAATACAGCTCGAGTCCCATCAATCCCTGGTTGTCAATACCCGCAAACCCCAGTACATGAGATAAATAGCTCCCAAATGGATAATGCCGTTTTGAGTCTTCCCCGATATAGATTCCTTTTAAGTCAAGCGCCCTTATTTCCTTTGCTTTTTCATGGGAAATCTTCCTGCCCTCCGGGATTCTCTCAATCATTGATTTCTTGGTAATATGCTGATATGCCTTTTCTTTTGGCATATTTAATGCAGCACCCAATTTTTCAGCAGTCATCGCTGGGTTTTCTATTTGCCTGGGTACAGCATAGACAGTCGGGGCACTGATATTCGTCGCCAGGGCAACACCATTCCTGTCCACAATTTCTCCTCTTTGCGGTTCAAAAGGGACATTCCTGCTCCATGAATCCTTGGCCTTTCCTGTCAAGAAGTCACCGAGCATGAATTGTACATATCCAAGACGTACATCTATGATAAAAAACACCAGGATCCCTATTAACAGCACCAGTGCCAACCGCTTTCTGACGGTCACGTTTGAAACACGCATATAATGAACAAACCTCCTTTTGTATTTTCCCATTACAAGAAAACCACTCATTCGTTCAAATATATGCTTGTACTAAATTGATTATAACAAGGGAACGAAAAATCGAACACAAGCCTCCTCAGTTCCCAGCAGCATTTCAGGGGCAGAAACAAGTAAAAGGCAACCTAAAAAGAAAAAACAGAGGTGGCGGCCAGTTAGCCGCCGACTTCCTCTGTTTCATCACCTTCTTCATCTGTGTTTAATGATTTTTCGAACCGCTGCAGCGGGGTTTCAAGCTCAACAATCAAATTTTCACCTTCATTGATTGGTGAACCTGGCTTAAGATTCTGTTTTATGACATAACCGCTGCCCGCTTTATTTAATTTCACACCAGCTATTTGCGCTAGCTTCATAACATCTCTTAAAGACCACCCTGTCAGATCAGGATAATTTTTCACACCGGAAGTCTTTATGATGATTTTCTCGCCTTCCAATACCATCGTTTCTGTTTTTGGAACCTGGCTTTCAACCTGTTTGCCTGTACCAATGACAACGGATTTAAACCCCTTGGAAACCAGTAGCTTGCTGGCTTCAGAGACATCCATTCCTTGCACATCTGGAACTGGACTAGACCCAGCCTTTTCCATCGTTGCTGGCTTGATGTTCAAATACTGGAGACTGCTTTTCATCACTGATTTAAAAATCATCGAAACCGGTATGGATCCCTTGAAATAGTGGTCAACCTCAGGCTGCTGGACAGCAACGTATACGACCAGTTTCGGGTCATCCTTTGGAGCCATTCCGAGAAACGAAAAAAGGTAATCATTTGCACTATTAAGATACTCACCATTTGTTGTTATGTTTGCAGTACCTGTTTTTCCTGCCACCTGATATCCTTCAATTGCATAAGATTTACCTGTTCCATGCTCAGAGGTAATTACTGTTTCAAGCACATCCCGCACTTCTTTAGCTGTTTCGGCAGATATTGGATTCCCAGCAGATTCTGGTTCAGAATGCTTGATTACCTCGCCGCTATTCGGATCGACAATTTTATCAATTACTTTTGGCTTCATCATTTTCCCGTCATTTGCTACTGCTGTAGCAGCCTGGATGAGCTGGATTGGTGTCACTGTTGACCCCTGCCCATATGAGGCTGTAATCTTTTCAATCGGCCAATTATAGACAATCTTCCCTAATGCTTCGTTAGGAAGATCGATGCCGGTTGGCTTGTCGAATCCAAAAGCAGTAAGGTACTCCCTGAATTTTTCCGTCCCGATTTTTTCATTCACGAGCTTGGCGACAGCTACGTTGGAGGAACGCTGAATTCCTTCAAGATAAGTAATCGTTCCCCATCCCTGCCTATTGTTATGGTCCCCTATACTCCCTGAGTTTTCGGTAACCCTATAGGTACCAGATTTATATTTTTCATTCGGATTAAACTTCTTCTCTTCCACTGCCGCGGCAAGCGTGAAAATTTTCATTGTTGAACCCGGTTCCAGCGGGGTTTCAACGATTTCATTGTGCCAGCTTAGATCCAGCCCTTCTCTCGTTTTTGGATGGAAGGTTGGACGCTGGGCCATCGCCAATATATCACCCGTTTTTGGATCCGCAACAATAGCGATGATCTTCTTCGGCTTATATTCTTCATCCACACGATTAATCGCGTCTTCAACAAATGTCTGGATTTTCTTATCTATCGTTAAATAAACATCATTTCCGTCCTGCGCAGCATTGACTTTCTTTTCACCGCCGGGAAGCAAAAACCCCCAGAAGTCGCTGTCAAACGATAATGATCCATCTTTTCCAGTCAGCTCATCATTAAGCGTCTTTTCAACCCCCAGCCTTCCCCTGGTGACTGTCGTACCATCTTCGGCCTCTTCTTTCTCTACAAAGCCTACCAAATGTGAAGAAAAGATACCATTAGGATAAAATCTCTTTGAATCTTGTAAAAAAGTAATTCCCGGCAGCTTCAATTTTTCTATCTTGCTTTTCGTTTGATGGGAGATATCCCTTCCGGCCTTTCCAAACTCAACCTGGAATAAACCTTTCTTCGTTAACCGGCTGTATATTTCCGTCTCGCTCATTTCGATATACTTTGA
>DMSR01000217.1:0-698 GCA_003457145.1 Bacillus sp. (in: firmicutes) | reverse complement strand
CACTTTTTCCTTGGAGTATTTCTGTTGAGCTTTGGCAGCGAGGGCTTGCCCATGGACTTCACCAGTTACCTGAATTGTCACAAACCTGAAAATCAAGATAAAAAAGAGCAGGCTGAATATTACGAATAATACCGCTGCTCCTGCATTCATATATGGTTGTTTCTTAATCATTAATTTTCCACACCCTTAACATTGTCTTCATTCAATGTTAATCCTAATTGTTTTGCTTTTTCCCAAATTCGTTCGTAGGTACTTAACTCGCTAACCTGGACTTCTAGGTCACTGTTAACTTTTTGCTGCTCCTGAATGCTGCTTTCCATAAGCTGAATTTCTTTGTTCACTTCATAGATCGCCGCCTGTTTCGATACCATGAACGTCGCCCCGAAGCATACCATTGCCCCGAAAACAAACATCAAGATCTTTTCGCCGGGCGTAAGTATAGAGTTTCTTTTCGCTGGTGCTTTTACCGGTGCCTGTACAGTGCGCTGCTGCTGTTCCTGCTGCAATTTTCTTGCCAGATTGCTCATCATTTTCCCTCCTGAGAATTATTTTTTTGCTTTTTCCGCGATACGTAATTTTGCTGACCTTGCTCGATTATTGAATTCAAGTTCTTCTTCTGATGGAAGAATTGGTTTTCTGGTAATAAGCTTTAATTTCGGTTGGAACTCTTCGGGAATGATTGGCAATCCCGGTGGTAA
>DMSR01000554.1 GCA_003457145.1 Bacillus sp. (in: firmicutes) | reverse complement strand
TCTTATGTCCTCCACTGCTCTTCGTCCAGCCCTAACATTTAATTATGTTCCCCAGCTTCAATTGGATTAATCATTTACTGAGGCTTTATATTCTGTGATGTTATAGTAATCTTTTGTTTTTTTATACCCGTTAAATTCTATATCGAGATCGTGGAAGTAACGGTGCATTTTCAGTAATGTCTGCGTTTCCTTTATCCCATTTGCAATAGCATTTGAATACTCCGATATTTTTTCAAAGTCAGCTTGCAAATTTGCGTTATCCGTTTGGATATCCTTCAGCACTAAATTGATATTCCCAGCTTTCTGTTTCTGTTCATCCCATTTTACCGAGCCAATTGCCCCCCAGCCCAAAGTCTGGTTATACCATTCATGGGAATCAGAAATAAAAACTCCCACCGTTTTGTAATCCTGCTCGGCTGATTCCTTGTGAAATACAGCAGCTTCTTGTTCCTTCTCAGCTTGAGCAGCTGCGGCTTCTCTTATTTTCTTTATACTCAGATCATTTTCCGCCTGCCAGATTGAATAGCCGAAATATATCCCGAAAGCCAATATGAGCAATGCCACTGGTAAAATCAACTGTCTCCCTTTACCCTTTTTCCCCATCTCGTTCCCGCCCCCTGTAACAATATCCAATCAAGCTTAGTTCTAACCTACTTGCGTTCTGATTCTTAATAAATTTGACATTCGCTTTGAAATCCCTCTAATAAATTGTTCTTGTCGATGGTTCTACACTATTTTGTCCTAATAATACGTTAGGTGTGAGAGGAGGGAAACCGATGCATTTTGATTTTAAGAGAGTAAGACCCTATCTAATAACCAGATCCTTAGTTCCCGAAAACCAGGAATCTCCAATACACTTTTTAAAACCTAAGCAGCCTGTATCCAGTAATTTATTTTATCGCAGGAATCATTTCGCGTATCCCATTTTAACTTCTGACTCCTTAACACTGAAAATTTCCGGCTTGGTGAACAATCCCATAATATTAGGGTATTCTGATTTACAGCAGTTCCCGTCTGAATCGATTACTGCATTGATTGAATGCTCAGGCAATAAAAGGGCTTTTTTTAAGGAGAAAGTCTTCGGAGAACAATGGGAAAGCGGCGCGATGAGTGAGGGCAATTGGAGAGGGGTGCCCCTGGCAAAACTGCTAATGTATTGCGGCATAAGCAGCCGTGCAAAAGAAATTGTATTCCGGGGCAGAGACTCGGGAATAAAAAACGGTGAAAACGTATTTTTTGAAAGGAGCTTACCCATTTCCAAAGCCATTGATCCTGAAGTCATAGTTGCTTTTGAGTATAACGGCAAGCCATTAACTTATAAGCATGGATTTCCGTTCCGTCTGATCGTACCTGGCTGGTACGGTATGGCTTCAGTTAAATGGCTTAGCGAAATTTCGGTAATCGATAGTGACTTCCGCGGTCCATTCCAAACCGAGGACTATGTGTATTACTACCCTGAAGGTATACAGCTGCCTGTTACAGAAAATAAAGTCAATTCCACCATTCTGAGGCCGCTGGACAAACAGATTATCTCCGAAGGAAAACACACCATCAAGGGGATTGCCTGGACTGGACTTGGGAGGATCGAAACTGTAGAAATAAGCTTCGATCAAGGACAAAACTGGGAGGCTGTCCGGCTCAAGCAAGAACCGCAAAAATATCAAATCGTGGAATGGATTTATGAAAAAGACTTTCTTTCAGGTGAAAAATACCAGATAGCCGTGAAAGCAACTGATTCGACAGGGGCGACACAGCCACTAGAAGGGACATGGAATAAGAAAGGCTATGGCTACAATGGTTGTATGGAAATTTCAGTAAAAACAGAATAACTACAAATAACCAGGTGCTTGAATTCACCTGGTTTATTTCATTTGATAGGTGTTCCTTTAATAGTAACTGTTTTCGTACACTTTGTTGCCTTACACTCCAAAGTAAAAATCGGCTGCAGGATAAACAGCAGGTCTGCCTTTATTTAAAGGAATGCTTTTCAGCAGTCCGGCAGATTGATTGTAAATATTTAAATTTAAGCCTGTTTCTTTTCCTTTGCTTTCGGTTTGGCAGCTGCTTTCTTTTTCTTTGCTGGTTCTTTTGCAGGTTTGGTCCTGTCAATAGATGCCTGGAGTGCTGCCATAAGGTCGGTAACATTTGAAACCGGTTCTTTTTCAGTTGGTGTTACAAGCTCTTTTCCAGTTCGTTTTGCTTCTATCAGTTCAAGTAGAGATGTTCTGTAATCATCCGTATATTTACCTGGCTCAAAGGTAGTTGTTAACTGGTCAATCAGCATAATAGCCGTGTCAAGCTCCTTCTGTGTCACCTTATCTTCTGAAGGAACATTCGGAACATCCACCGTCTTCCTGACTTCATCAGGAAAATGAATTGTTTCCATTACGAGAGTGTTGTCATATACCCTGATAACGGCTAGCTGCTCCTTGGCACGGATCATGATTTTAGCAATTCCCACCTTCTGAGAATCTTCTAGTGCTTTTCTGAGCAGAGAATATGCCTTGCCTCCACTCTCATTGGGAGATATGAAATAGCTTCTCTGGAAGTAAATCGGATCTATTTCTGATATCTTTACAAAGTCGATTATTTCCACAGCTTTGTCTTCGTTTTCTTTTCTTATCGCTTCAAGATCTTCCTCTTCAAGAACAACAAATTTACCTTTTGTGTATTCATATGCTTTGATTATTTCTTCATTTTTAATTTCCCTATCGCAAACAGGACACACCTTTTCATATTTAATTGGCGAATGACATTCTTTATGAAGTGTCCTCAGTTTTACGTCCTTATCCTCTGTTGCCGCATGCAGCTTAATCGGTATATTTACCAGCCCGAAACTTATGCTTCCTTTCCAAATTGTATGCATAATATTTTCCATCCTTATTTTTTATTAGGAGATATTCGTTATTAATAATTTGCATTAGAAACGATTATTCATTCGTTAAAACTTTTCCCAGAAGACTAGTTTGAACCAAAACAAGAACAATATAAATATGTCTGGTGAAAGGAAGGATAGAATGCTGAAACCCATGCTCCCAACGCTGGCATTCGATATACCGCAAGGTGATGAATGGTATTATGAAACGAAATTTGATGGGTTCCGTGCTTTATTGGCATGGGATACAGATATTGAGTTGACGAGCAGGAATGGAAAACCTTTGCTTCCAATTTTTCCAGAAATCCGTGAATTCCTGCTATCATATAAGGAGCTTTTCCAGCCCTTTCTGCCGCTGACTTTTGATGCAGAGCTTGTGTTTCTGGAAAACCCATACAAAGCTAACTTTGGCGCGATACAAGTTCGAGGGAGAATGAGGTCGGAGGAACGGATTCTATTGACCGCGAGAAAAAATCCTTGCAGATTAATGGTGTTTGATGTCCTTAAGCTTAAGGGAAAGAATCTTACGCAAGAATTTTATACGGCCAGAAGGAATGAGCTTACTGCCTTGTTCAAGAAACTTAACCTTCCCACCTTCCCTGACCCTGCCAGTGAAAAGCATGTCCAGCTCATCCCTAGTGAATCAAATCTAAAGTCTTTATGGGAGCAGGTAGTCTTGTATGACGGTGAAGGAGTTGTCGCGAAGAAAGCCAATAGTAAATGGGAAGAAGGTAAACGGACCGATTCCTGGATAAAGGCAAAGAATTGGAAATATGTTTCCTGCTTCGTGACTGCTTATGAAAAATCAAATGGTTATTTCTATATTTCAGTTTATAATGACTCTGAGATTTATCAAATCGGTCTTGTCATCTTTGGATTTAAACCTGAGGAAAAACAGGCATTACATCAAATAATTAAAGAAAATAAAAGTGACGAAAACAATCAGTACATTTTTGTCGAGCCAGGAATTTGCCTTGATGTAAAGTATTTGGAGATTTATGAGGACCAGCTCAGGGAGCCGCATTTCCACCAATTCCGATTTGATTTGACTCCGGAAGCATGTACATATGAAAAATTTCTTTTCCAGCGAAGGAATATGCCGCCTGATATCGAGATCACGCATCCCGATAAACCGCTTTGGCAGGAGCCTTCCATCAGCAAGGCTGATTACATCCATTATTTAAGGGAAATCTCACCTTTTATGCTGCCGTTCCTAAAAGATAGGTTGTTAACGGTCATCCGTTTTCCACATGGTATGTTCGGTGAGGCCTTTTACCAAAAAAATGCTCCTGATTATGCTCCGGATTTTGTTGAGACAAAAAAATCGGAGGGAATCGAATACATTGTATGCAATAATTTAAAAACACTACTCTGGCTGGGAAATCAGATTGCAATAGAATTTCACATACCCTTTCAAACAATCAACAGCTATGGCCCGGATGAAATCGTGTTTGATCTTGATCCACCTTCAAGGGAATATTTCCATCTTGCGATAAAAGCTGCGCTTTATATAAAGGAGGTTCTTGAAGAACTAAAATTACTCAGTTTTATTAAGACATCCGGCAATAAAGGGCTTCAGGTTTATATCCCCTTGCCGACGAATACTTTCAGCTATGAAGACACAAGATTATTTACATCCTTTATAGCACATTATCTCGTATCCAAGGACCCTGACTCATTCACAATCGAGCGTTTGAAGAAGAATAGAGGCAATAGACTCTATGTAGACTATATCCAGCATGCTGAAGGAAAAACGATTGTATGCCCTTATTCAGTAAGAGGGAAATCCCATGCCGGTGTAGCAGCTCCCCTATTCTGGGAAGAAGTCAAAGAGGATTTAAAACTTGAAGATTTCCAATTGGACCGCATCCTTCGCAGAGTCCAGAAACAAGGCTGTCCTTTTCGTGATTATTTCAAGGTAAAAGAAGAACAGAGCTTTGAACCCGTTCTCCAATTTTTAAAAGAAAAAAGATAGGAAAAAGCAAAAGAAGCCAAATAATCCTGAGGAATCGATACTCCTCAGGATTTTTGTATTCATCAACCTCTTTTGCTAAATGAAATTAGAATCATTCAAATTTAGCTAGATAATTCCTTGCATGTTCTTGAAGCCTGCTGTATTGAACATCTTCATCAAATTCTTCCTGCTCCAGAACTTCTGTAATGATTCCATTCTCGGTAAAATCAATGTTCAAATGCGCGTTATATACGAATGTCGCGTTTCCAATCAAATCAATGGTATATGTTCCATCTTGTTTATGAACCGCACACTGGACCATACCGCCATTATTATAAACATTGATGCGCTGATCAAAATTGTTCTCTTTAATCAGGCATGTAACTAGAGTGGATGCAGACATTGCTGTCCCACATGCATTCGTAAAGCCTACGCCCCGTTCAAATGTCCTGACGAAAATATTAGCTTTTTCAAGCAGTCTGATAAAGCTAACATTGACACCGTCAGGGAAAAGTTCATTATTAGGCATGTTTACTTTCTGACTGATATCCTTTTGAAGATTCGATTCCATTTGTGCTTGATCGACTACTGCTGTCAGATGCGGATTAGGAACAGCAAGAGCGGTAAATATCAACTCTTCGCTCAATTGCGGAATCGTATCCTCTATAAGAGTTTCCTGTTCCAAATTAAGCGGCAAATCCTTCAATTCAAAGGAAACAGGCGAAATTT
>DMSR01000463.1 GCA_003457145.1 Bacillus sp. (in: firmicutes) | reverse complement strand
TACATCTTCAAGCCCAGCAAACTCCGTCTGAATGACAGACTGAACATCCGCTTTTAATACATCACTGTGGATGATCTTAACGTTTTCATATGGGGATAGCGTGTCTTCGAGAATAGGGAGCAATCGCTGGTCAATTTCAAAGGCAACCACCTTTTCGCTCCTTCTCGCCAATTGTTCTGTAAGGGCACCGATTCCTGGCCCGATTTCGATTGCTGCGCTCTTCTCGGTAAGCTCTGCATGATCCACGATTCTTTTTAAAATATTGGTATCGACCAAAAAGTTCTGTCCAAGACTCTTTTTAAAAGAAAATCCGTACTTATCAAGAATTTCCTTGGTTCTTACAGGTGTAGCAATATCCTTATGCATTTTGTTCCTCCTTAAGGACTTCTGCCAATGCTTCTGCGAAATCCTGTCTCTTGACTTGAAACATCATCAGCCTTTTATGGAGCTGTTTACCATTTGTGTAACCAATTTTAAGCAGCAGGCCAAGTTTTTCGCGACGTTCCTT
This sequence comes from Bacillus sp. (in: firmicutes), assembly GCA_003457145.1. GTDB lineage: Bacteria > Bacillota > Bacilli > Bacillales > Cytobacillaceae > Mesobacillus. The sequence goes on along the minus strand of DMSR01000463.1, from coordinate 3,146 downwards.
TGCCCCTTGGCCACCGATTAATCCGGCAACAAGCAAATCTTCCTGAGTAATCACTTCGACTGCTTCATCATCCATCATCTGGGCACCCTTCAGTGCTTCCCGAATGACTTCCGGTGATGCGTGTTCGACTCCTATCCCGCGGCCAGACTTAGGCTTTGCCAGTTCCTTTGGAATAAAAGCATGCTTACAGCCAGCAACCTGCTCTGAGATCATCTTGCGAATCTTTTCCCCAGGAAAGTCCGGATCGGTAAAAACAATGACCCCGCGCTTTTCTTGCGCATTACGGATTTTCTCGATTGTTTGGTCATTGATAGCCGACCCATTCGTTTCAATTGTATCGGCATTCACTGCCCTGCGGATTGCCGTTGTATCGTCCTTGCCTTCCACAACAATGATTTCTTTTATTTTCATGTTTCCTCCAGAAAAGCTCTTTTCATGAACTTAGTGACTTTGCAGTAAAAGTCTCCTAAATTTTATTTTTTTCTATGAAATAATTGAAACATTTTTGAAATATAATCGTCTATATAAGTGAAATCTTTTTTTAAGAGGTGCACTGTTAACATGGTCGTTGATTTCCTCGATCAGAGATAACCATGACGCTTTCACTTTTCTTATTATATCTTAAATGCATGTAAGCTAAAAAACAAAAAATGCAGAGGAAGGTTCCCCTGCATCCTTGAATTAATTTAGAATTTTTATTTTCACTCGTTTTCGGCCCCAGCGGTATGCATCTGTCTTGGACGGGAAAAAGACATCGATCTTTGCCCCCTTCACCGCAGAACCTGTATCTGCAGCAATCGCATATCCATAGCCTTCAACGTAAACTTTTGTTCCTAAAGGAATCACACTAGGGTCCACAGCGATTACCTTCATGTTCGGATTTGCTCTTAAGTTGATTCCGGTAGCAGTATAACCAGAACAGCCGTTGCAGCTAGCCGTATAGGCTGTGGAACTCACATAGAATTCCTTGCCTGCGGGCTCGCTCGTTCCCCGTGAGACCTGGGCCACGATGACCTTTGTTCCCATGGCTACGACTTTATCCTGTTTTTCCTTCATCTTCTTTTCACTGACCAGTTTTCTTGATACTTCCTTGCCGTTTTCCAAAATCACTTCATACTGTTTGGAAAGCAAGCCATTCAGGCCATCAGTTACTACCTTTTGTTTACCCTTTTCCAGATTGCTGTCGTTTTTGGTGATGACTGCAAAATTAATTGGTTCTTCCACTACATCGGTGACTTTTTCAACTCGAATGACATTAATCACGGCATCTTCTGTGACTGTCTGCTTAAGTTCAGGTTCAACACGGTCTAATTCGTTGAGTGTAATCCCTTGCTGTAATAAAAAGTCAGCGACCGTAGTCGAAGTCGACCATACATCTTGCTCTTTTCCGCCAACTACTAATTTAAGCGGGAAAGCTCTTTGAATGGCAATCTTCATATCCTTTTTCAGTTTAGCGTCTGGGTTTAGGTTTAACTGGTCGTGTTCATTTATAACAATGTTCTGTTCCTTCAGGAAGTCTTCCACAGTATCAGCTGCAGTCCAATACGTCTTCTTTTCCTGATCTTGTATTACCTCTACCTGTCTTGCTGGCTTCCAAACGATTGCAAGATTATTCTTGACTTCCGTGTTCGCTGCCAGCGATAAATAATCCTCTGAGCGCAATGAAATATCGAGATCATTAAATATATCCTGGATAGTATCTGCATGTGTTTTAATGACTCTCTCCTGCCCATCCATCGTTAAGGCAACTGTCTTCTTGGTTCCTTCATACATGAAGAACCCGAGCGCAACCGCAAAAACTAGGAAACTAGCAGAAAAAATCACCAGCTTTTTCTTACTCAAAGTCTTGGAAAACAGGTTTTTCATACTATTAATCACGATGAAAAACGCCTCCTCTTCTCGGAGTGATTATAAAGATTATGTTGCCGACTTGTCAACCCAGACACCCCCGCTAAAGGTAAACCCTATTATGCAAGATGCTCCATAAAAAGGAAAGCAAGAGTTATCGACACGGTTATCCTATGATGAAAGTGAGACATGTAGAACTTTTTGTTATTGCAAAAAGTTCGGACAACCTTATTGATGAATCGACAACATTCCCTATCACTTTATGCCGAATAATTTTTTTGCATTTTCAGCTGTTGCTTCAGCCACCTCTTCAAGAGACAGCCCTTTCAGACCGGCAATTTCTTCGGCAACGAGCTTAACATATGCTGGCTCATTCCTTTTCCCGCGATATGGATGCGGTGTTAAATATGGGCAATCTGTTTCAACGAGCAGGCGTTCCAATGGGATTGATTCTGCCACTTCTTTTGGTTTCCTGGCATTCTTAAAAGTAACCGGCCCGCCTAAAGAAATATAAAAATTCATTTCAATGCATTCGAGTGCAGTCTCCACACTCCCGCTATAGCAATGCATGATTCCTCCAACTTCCCCGGCATCCTCTTCCTTTAAAATTTCAACTATGTCTGCTGTTGCGTCACGATTATGTATGATAATTGGAAGTTGAACTTCTTTTGCGAGCCTGATCTGTTTTCGGAAGACTTCTTTTTGAATATCCTTTGGTGATTTTTCCCAATAATAATCAAGACCCATTTCCCCAAGAGCAACTACTTTTGGGTGGCTTGCCAAATCCCTTAGCCATTCCAAGTGTTCTTGAGTCATATCAATTGCGTCTACTGGATGCCAGCCGACGCTTGCATAAATGAACTCGTACGTTTCGGCGAGTTCTATTGCTTTTTTGATTGTGATCTCATCGAACCCAACCACAACCATGTTTGAAACACCTTCACCAATCGCCCTGTCGATGACTTCCTGGAGATCTTCGTTAAATTGTTCCGCATTTAAATGTACATGTGTATCAAAAAGCATGTTCTAACTCCTTTATTGACGCCGCTTACAGCNNCCCGTCCTTCCAGGCACGTTGAATAGCCCGGGAATGATGTTCTTAAAAACGTGATAAAGTTTTGTCGATATCATAACTTTTTTTTGCTGTAAAGGTCAAATTTTTGATCCTGGTTTATATTAATACGACAAAAGACGTGGTTTTATAATTTTAGTTCTCTTTAAATTCGATTGCATACGTGTACTTTAAATTGCCTTAGGAGATTTCTCTGTAAAACGAAAGCTGTTTAAAAGCTTACTGC
>DMSR01000233.1 GCA_003457145.1 Bacillus sp. (in: firmicutes) | reverse complement strand
TGACCGTAAAAAGGACATGATCGTTTCAGGCGGGGAAAATGTGTATTCCATTGTGGGTGAAGAAGTTCTTTATGAACACCCCGGCGTTTTGGAAGCGGCTATCATCAGACTGCCGGATGAAGTGTGGGGAGAAGCGGTCTGTGCAGTAATCGTACCAAAACAAGGGACATTGGTTGATGAGCAGGAGCTGAAAAGTTTTTGCCGTCGTAAACTAGCAGGCTATAAGGTTCCGAGAAGAATTTTTATCGAAGAAGCGCTGCCAAGGAATGCTTCTGGAAAAATATTAAAATACCAGCTGCGCAATAAGCTGAATGAAGTAAACCTGTGAGCGGCTGGATCCCAAAGGGAGAGATTGCGAATGAAACATCCTTATTTAACTGATGATCATGAAATTTTCCGCAGGTCATTAAGGAAGTTTTTAGAGAAAGAAGCTTATCCATATTACGATCAGTGGGAGGAGGAGCGCATGATTCCTCGTTCCTTCTGGACGAAAATGGGAGAACAGGGCTATCTATGCCCTGACATTGATGAGAAGTATGGCGGCAGTGATGTGCAGTCCTCTGCATTGGCGATGGACAAGCTCCGCACTAAACAATTATGGCGCGGTGTTGATATTAACGGCAAGCAAAGNNGGGCGGCAGTGAGGTCGATTGGGGGTTTGCAGTTGTTATCAATGAGGAGCTGGAGAGGGTAGGATCCGGGCTTGTCGGCGTAGGTCTCCATAATGATATTGTCATCCCGTATATAACGGCTTATGGCACGGAAGAACAGAAAAGTCGCTGGCTGCCGAAATGTACAACAGGTGAAATAATCACCGCGATAGCGATGACTGAGCCGGGGACTGGATCAGACCTCGCGAACATCAAGACGACAGCAGTCCTTGACGGAGATCACTACATTTTGAATGGCCAAAAAACATTCATCACAAATGGAATCCTATCGGATCTCATAATCGTTGCCTGCAAAACTGATCCAAAGGCGAACCCTAAACATAAAGGCGTCAGCCTGCTTGCAGTTGAACGCGATGCCCCTGGTTTCTCCAGAGGAAGGAAGCTGAATAAAGTCGGCCTTCACTGCCAGGATACAGCAGAGCTGATTTTTGAAGATTGCCGAGTGCCTAAGGAAAACCTGCTTGGAGAGGAAGGCAAAGGCTTTGTTTACTTAATGGAAAAGCTGCAGCAGGAGCGCCTGCTTGTAGCGATTGCTGCTCAGGTTGCATCAGAAGTCATGCTGAAGCAGACTATCGATTATGTTAAAAGCCGTGAAGCATTTGGAAAACCGGTGAGTAAGTTCCAAAACACCCAATTCAAAATCGTTGAGATGGCAACCGAAATCGAAATGGGCAGGGCCTTTCTTGACCAGCTGATTGCTGAACACATCGAAGGCAAGGAGGTCGTGACAAAGGTATCAATGGCAAAGTGGAAGCTGACCGACAGCGCACGGAAAATCTCGGCAGAGTGCATGCAGCTCCATGGCGGCTATGGTTATATGGAAGAATACGAGATTGCCAGAAGGTTCCGCGATATCCCGGTTGCCAGTATTTATGCCGGAACAAATGAAATCATGAAAACAATTATTGCGAAGAATTTAGGATTATAGGATTGCAGATTCAAAAGCCGCTGGTTATTGAGTGGAGATTTGCCGATAGCGACAGTGACCTATGCATGATAGGAACAAACAGATATGTATTAACAATAGGTTCTGGTTAAAGCTTAATGGATTTAAAAACTTGTTGGTTGTAGTGAAAAGCAATGTAGCGTAGGAACGAAATCAACAGCACAGTTTAACAGAACCTAATAGAAAGGAAGATTCCGATATGCGTGAAGTTGTAATAGTTGAAGGTATAAGGACGCCAGTTGGTAGAAGAAAAGGATTATTGAAGGATATACGGCCGGATGACCTTGCTGCAGAGGTGCTGAAAGAGGTTGTGAAGCGTGCGGGTATCGATGCTGGGCTAGTGGAGGATGTGATCCTCGGCTGTGTTACTCAGTCCGGCGAACAGTCAGGCGATATTGCCCGGGTGGCAGCATTGATTGCCGGCTTTCCGATCGAAGTGCCGGGTACGACGATTGACCGCCAATGCGGATCAAGCCAGCAGGCTGTCCATTTTGCGGCGCAGGCAATTCTGGCAGGGGACATGGATGTCGTGATTGCCGGCGGCGTCGAGAATATGTCGAGAGTGCCTATGGGTTCGAATTATCAGGATGCTGTTCCTTTCAGTCCGAAACTGAAGGAGCGCTATGAAATCATTCACCAGGGGCTTTCAGCTGAACGGATTGCCGAGAAGTATGGGTTTAGCCGTGCTGAGCTCGATGAATTTTCAGCGGAAAGCCACCGGCGGGCATTGAAAGCGCAAGCTGAAGGATACTTCTCCAGAGAAATCATGCCGCTCGAGGTTACTCTGGAGAATGGTGAAACAACATTAGTCGCGGAAGACTCAGGACCAAGAGAGGGAACGACTCCCCAAGTGCTGTCCGGACTTAAAACTGTCTTCAAGGAAGACGGTGTCATCCATGCCGGCAACTCAAGCCAAATCAGCGATGGTGCTGCCGTGCTTCTGTTAATGAGCCGTGAAAAGGCAGAAGAGCTTGGAGTGAAACCGCGCTTCAAAGTCCATACAAGGGNNGTTCAGATCCGACACTGATGCTGACAGGGCCGATTCCTGCGACAGTAAAAGTGCTGCAAAAATCAGGGCTCAAACTTGAAGATATTGATGTTTTTGAAGTCAACGAAGCTTTTGCCTCTGTCCCTATGGCGTGGTTAAAGGAAACGGGTGCCGACCCTGCTAAAATGAATCCGAATGGCGGGGCAATCGCACTAGGCCATCCGCTTGGAGCGAGCGGTGCCCGCCTGATGATCTCGATGATTCATGAACTTGAAAGGACCGGTGGCCGCTACGGTTTGCAGACGATGTGCGAAGGCCATGGAATGGCAAATGCTACGATTATTGAACGGCTGGATTAACTGCTAGTCTACTAATCTGATCATCAATTAACCAACCTATCTGCAAAAAATGCCAGTAAAGCTTGTCCCAGACATTTTAAAAGGAGGAATGAAGATGAGTACGACAATCGGCAAGATTTTTGACCTGACGGTGATGAAATTTCCGAACAAGGAAGCACTCTATGATGTCCGCAAAAATGTCCGCTTTACTTATAGTGAATGGAACGAAGAGGTGAATAAGCTCGCCAATGCCCTTTTGGCGGAAGGGGTTAAAAAAGGGGATCGAGTCTCAACCTTCCTGTTCAATACAGAGGAACTTGGGACTGCGTTCTTTGCCTGTGCCAAGATCGGTGCAGTCTTTAACCCGATCAATTTCAGGCTGATGGGGGAAGAAGTTGCCTATATCCTGAACGATGCTGAACCGAAGGTAGTCCTTTTTGAAAAGGCGCTGGAACCGGTAATTACATCGATTGAAAATCGCTTCCCGCACATTGCCTTCTGGTTCATTGATGAGGGAGCGCCCGAGTATGCAGCAAGCTATCATGAAAAGGTACAGGCAGCAGAACCGAATGCCATTGATATTCCTATTGATGAGAACGATTTATACGCAATTATGTACACAAGCGGGACGACAGGAAGACCAAAGGGAGTCATGCACAAGCATCGGAACATGGTGGAGCAGAGCCTGCTTGTCATTGGGCCAACAAAACTTGGGGCGAAGGACGTTGGGCTTGTGACTGCGCCGATGTTCCATTGTGCTGAGCTTCACTGCGCCTTCCTGCCGAGAGTGCATGTAGGAGGAAGCAATATCATCCTCCACCAT
>DMSR01000244.1 GCA_003457145.1 Bacillus sp. (in: firmicutes) | reverse complement strand
TTCAAACTTATCCTGCTTGAGTTCAAATGTTTGTATGACGATAACAGACATTCTCTATCCCCCTGTGAAATTCGTAGTTAAGAATAGATTTTTCTAAATGAAGATAATCTATTCACATCAAATTCCATTAACTTTCTTCTAACCGATGATCATAATTTTTCTTGACCCATTAGGACCAAAAAAGCCCACGAATTCTATTATTTAAATAACATAAAACAAGGACCAACCATTGGCCGATCCTTGCTTTATGTTTAAACGTCCCTTCTCATCGCCTGCAGAACGTCAACTCTTGTTGCTCTTTGAGCTGGTCTTAGTCCAGAGAGGATCGTTACAATATAACAAATAACAAAACTGATGATCGTAAGAGAAAGGGGTATATGGCTGAAAATCAGGCCTTCTGGAGGATCTTCTCCAAATGCTTGCTTGATGATCAAAGGAAGGCCGAAGTTAACGATAATACTGATGACATAGGCAGCAATCGTACCTATTGTGGCTCCAATTAATCCAATGTAGCTGCTCTCAAGCAAGAATATCTTCNNGGCAACTGTTCCGATAAAAATCAAGCCCGCTTTCACAATGGTGAACATCATGTTTAAATCTTTTAATTCATTAATGACAGAATAAGTGCCATAATTGTTCTCTTCTAATTTGTTGGATATCTCTCTTACCGTTTCCATATCCTTGGCATATACCTTTACCTGGTCGTATTGATCAGATGGAATACTTGGAGGTTCACTCTCAGTATTATTTGGTTCCATTATCATCCCTCGAGGAGTACCTGTATACGCTTCAACCTGTTCTAGAATTCCCTCAGAAACAAAAACGATATTATCATAAATCCATTCCTTCGTCGGTTTCTTGCCAATTCCAACGACCGTTACCTCCAAAGGTTTCTTTACTTCTTTTCCGTCCGCCATTTTGACAACATTCATGGTTACCTTTTTGCCTAGCAGACTTTCTTTATAACGAAATTCATCCTTTATTTGACCTTTTTCATTATAGAGGTTTTCGTTATCTGGATTTTTTGGATGCAGCTCATTAACAAAATGGTAACCGACCATCACTTCATTCTCCCCTTTGGGAAGACGCCCTTCCGATAATTCAAGACCAGCGTTGGTTTCAGATGGCATATGGGCGACTACCGTCTGAGCAAAGGTTTCATGGTTATCGATTTCATATATAAATTCCTGCATCATCTTTCTTCTAGTTACAGCCTTGACACCATCTATTTCTTCAAAGGCTGTTACATCCTTATCATTTAGCTGCCTGTATCCCCCATTTTCTTCTTCCTTGCCGTGTACCTCGATCTCAGTGACGATTCGGCGCTCCATTGTTTCCTTTACGATTGATTTATGTAATCCGAATCCTACTGAAGCAAGGACAATCAGGAATGTGACACTCATCGCAGTTGCAAGGATGGTCATATAAAGTCTTGTCCTGTTTTTCTTCATATTTTGCCTGACAAATTGGAATTGATCTTTAAGCTTCATGCGTATACCTCCTCTAGAACACGTCCATCCCTTAGCTCAATCGTTCGATGGCCGATTTGGGCTACCTTTTCATCATGCGTGATGATTAAGAAGCTGATGCCAAGCTCCTTGTTTAAATTTACGATGAAATCCAATAATTCCTGTTCCGTTTCTGAATCCAGGCTTCCAGTTGGTTCATCTGCAAGTATGATAGGAGGATTGACAATCAATGCGCGAGCAATGCTGACACGTTGCTGCTGGCCACCAGAAAGCTCTCCGGGATAATGGGCCTGATAATCAGACAAACCCACCTTTTTCAGCATTTCGTTTGTTCTTTTTTTACGTTCCTCTTCATTAATACCTCTTAAAATGAGAGGAAGTTCAACATTTTGAAATGCAGTCATGCTCGGGATCAATTGGAAGCTTTGAAAAATAAAGCCAAGATGTTCAATCCGGAAATCGGCAAATTTTGACTCATTCATGCTTGATGTTTCAATGCCATCAATGGTGATTTCACCTTTTTTTGGACGAATAAATCCGCTGACCAAATTAAGTAAGGTAGATTTGCCTGATCCGCTTCTACCCACAATAGTGACAATTTCACCTTCGGTAACTTCAAAGGAAACGTCTCTTAAAACAGGAATGATTGTTTGATTCCCTTTTTTTCCTATTTCAAAGTCATGAGACAAATTAGATATTTTAATCATGTTTGCACCTCTAATATTCTATTAATTTGAAAATATATAAAAAAATTCCAGCAACAACCCTAAAAAAAATAGGCGATCCTTTATAGGTCGGTCGCCAATAAGTGATTTAGGCAGGGTATTTTTCGGTCATGACCTTTTTCAGCTGTTTTCTCGCCCGGTGCAGCCTGGTCTTTACAGTTCCTGATTTCAAATTCAGCTGTAAGGCAATTTCTTGTTCTCTCAATCNNTTTAAAAATAATCATCTCAACTTCTTTTTCAATGGACGGATTCAGGTCCTGGTCACTGAATATCTGTTCCATCAAAGATTGATCGGAGGGAAGCCACTTTCTTCTTTTCTCGGCACGAAGATAATCAATCGCTGTTCTCCCAGCTATAGCTGAAAGCCAAGCCCCGATTTTCTCAGTGTCTTCTATCGTTTCAATCTTTCTATAAGCCTTTATAAAGGTTTCCTGTACAACATCTTCGGCTAAAAAACTGTCTTTTGTAATGCTGTAAGCGATATGACGAAGCTTCTTTGAATGTTTCTTATATAGCTCATCAAAGTCAATGAAAGCCATTTTCCATCCCCCCCCTGGCCCGTTACCTGAAATGTTCCTTTATGAAACTCGGAACATGCTTTTCGCTGAACGTACGAATCTCTTTATATGTTCCATCTTTATAAACAAATATGGCTAAATAAGGTTCTTCATTGAACCATCCGAAACCAGCATTTTCGAGCGCGACCTCGATTTCCTGCTTATCAGTGACTTTGACTGTATTATGGTCACCTTCTACCATTTCAAATATTTCTTGCTCAAAAAATTCCTTATGCTGCTCTTCCTTGATTGATTCATTGGTCACCAGGATATAATCCACATCATCTGGTGTTACCATAGCTTGTTTCAATAAATTCTTATTTTCTAACCAACCTTTCAACTCTTTATAAGAATTTTTCAGGTCAGCATATAAATACTCTTGCTCCCCGACTTTCATTTCTATTGTCGATCTGTTTCCGCGCCGGTAGAAGTCAGGGTCATAGCTTTCGTTCTCGATTTCCTTCTTCAGAATATCAATCACTTCTGCAACTTCCGCTTTGTCAGACAGCATGAGCCGCTTATCCATCATACTCCCATCTGTAAATCTGATTGACTCTACATCCGCGGCTTCAACCTTGAAGATTGGGTGAGTAGCATGTTTAAACTCAAGAGACTCATGGATTTCCTTAAAATACTCTTCATATTTCGTTCTGTCTATATGGTACTGGCGGATCATCTTTCTGCCATTTGTCAATTCATATACAAAGAGAGCAAATTCACCCATTTCCATACCCTGTTCATTTTGCTTTTCATTCGTAATGATTTCAGTATGCAGTTCCCTCACCTTTTCGATATTTTCCCGTTTTTTTAAAGGCTGTGGTGCAATGAGTTCATCTTGTGTTGTATGGATTACGTTTGTCAGTGTTACACTTTTTACTTCATTAAGTTCGGGAACGCGCTTTTCATACGGTGCAAAGGATTGGATGATCAGCAGGAAAATGATCATCGCAGCAGCGAAGAAACCAAGTCCACGTACTTGCCCAAACACCCTCCATGTTTTTTGGAGTACCATTTCGGCAACGTAATACCCAAGTATGCCTCCAAAACCATACCCAAACAGCAGCCATCCGAACTGATTTTCCATCGCATCGAAGTACATTCCGCCAAACATCATGGTGCAAAAGGCGACCCCATATTTAAAGATTACTTTTAAGCTAGCAAAAGCAATAGCTTCAGATGCTGACTCAACTTTCCGTTTTTTATAGATAAATAGTGAAAGAACATACAGGATGGACAAAATCAAGATGTATACCAACGTTCCTGTCATGCTCAGCTCTTGACTTTCCATCGACGAAAGATGGACGATTGGGGTCAGCTTTTCAATATTCCTGGCCTGAATATAATCACTTGGAAACCCATACAGCATCATGCCAAGATTGTATATGATCAGCAAAGAAAAACCAGCTGGGAACAAGAGCAGGATGTAGGTGAGGACCCCTTGTACTGTCGAAATCCCTGTTACCATTGCTATAAACACGCCTGCCATGTAGAAAACAGCATTGAATAGAATGACAGTACCAGTCCAAGCAACTATATCAGATTGCTGAAAGTATAAGTCTAATTGATATA
>DMSR01000421.1 GCA_003457145.1 Bacillus sp. (in: firmicutes) | reverse complement strand
TTGTTTCAGCAGCTTTTTTCGCAAGGGTTGAATCCTTCCAAAGTATTGCTGCAGCCCCTTCAGGAGATATTACTGAGTAAGTTGAATTCTCAAGCATGTGAATATAATTTCCAACACCCAGTGCAAGAGCGCCGCCACTTCCGCCTTCGCCAATGACGATACAAACAACTGGAACCTTCAAACCGGCCATTTCAAAAAGGTTGCGGGCAATCGCCTCACTCTGTCCGCGTTCTTCGGCGGCTTTACCAGGATAAGCACCTTTCGTATCAATGAAGCAAATGATCGGGCGCCTAAACTTTTCGGCTTGTTTCATCAATCTTAATGCTTTCCGGTATCCCTCAGGGTGTGGCATGCCAAAATTCCTTCTGATATTCTCCTTTGTATCCTTGCCTCTTTGATGGCCGATTACAGTAACTGGATGACCGTGGAATTTCGCTATTCCCCCTACAATTGCTTCATCATCGCCAAATGACCTGTCTCCATGGCACTCGAAGAAATCAGTGAAAAGCAATGAAATATACTCAAGCGTAGTCGGTCTGCTGGGATGGCGGGCAATCTGTACCCTGTCCCACGGTTTAATATTTTCATAAATCTCTAATTCAAGCTTCTCAAGCCTTGCTTCCAATTTTTCGATTTCTGCTGTTAAATCTACATCTGTATTTTGAGTGAATTCTTTTAATTCACTAATTTTCTTTCTCAGTTCGATTACCGGTTTCTCAAATTCTAGTTCTCCTGCCATTCGAAACTCCCTCCTGGCTGATGAATTTCAAGTATTCCTGTGATCTGCTTCTTTAAATCCCCTCTTGAAACTACTGCATCAAGCTGTCCATGCTTCAACAAAAATTCTGCAGTTTGAAAATCTTCCGGAAGCTCCTCACGAATGGTTTGTTCAATAATACGTCTCCCCGCAAATCCAATTAGCGCTCCCGGCTCTGCCAGATTATAATCTCCCAACGATGCAAAGCTTGCCGAAACACCGCCAGTTGTAGGGTGCGTCATAATTGAAATGATCAACCCTCCATTATCACTAAATCTTTTAAGTGCCACACTTGTTTTGGCCATTTGCATAAGGCTAAGGACGCCTTCCTGCATCCTTGCGCCTCCAGATGCTGTAAAAATGATAAACGGTATTGAAAGTTCATCAGCTTTTTCTATTGCACGTGTGATTTTTTCCCCAACGACTGAGCCCATGCTCCCCATCCTAAAAGTAGCATCCATAATGGCAACAACCACATCAAGACCATTTACCGTGCCAATACCCGTAACGACTGCTTCATTTAATTTCGTTTTCTTGCGGTCCTTTTCAAGCTTTTCTTCGTATTCCGGAAAGCCCAAAGGATTGCCGGAAACCATTTCTCGATCAAGTTCATGGAAGCTTCCTTTGTCCAAAAAGCTCTCGATCCGTTCTGTGGAATTCATCTGATGATGGTAACCACACTGAATACAAACCTTGCAGTTTTTAATAAGTTCTCTTGTATACATGATTTTTTTGCAGCTCGGGCATTTTGTCATGATTCCTTCTGGAACATCCTGCTTGGATGCCTCAGTTGGAATTGTTGCGTATTTCTTCTTTTTTGTCTTTGTAAAAAGCTCCTTCAGCAAAGGTATACCCCCTCCGTATTTAGCTTGTTGTTATAGCATTAAAAGGCTTATATACACATAGATTGTTGGCTTTACGACCAATTGATATTCAATATGTTCCTGCAGAAGACATCTATTTGCAAAAACAAATAAGTCTGCGATAAGATCCTTGGTAAAAAAGCCCTAGTGGCCAGACCACTTAAGGTTTAAAAAGAAAGAACTCAAGTCTTCTAAGTATCTAAGCATGTCCTCTACTATATTACATCGAGAGAACAAAAGATGTTAGTTGATGTCGTCAACTCATCGACATTTTCCGCAGCTTCCGATACATTTCAAGAATCAGTTCCTCTTGTTTGCTTGCCAGCGCGTCTGCCAGCCTATGATAATCATCCTTTGCTGCCGGTGATACTTTCAGCTGCAACGAATTATAATAATCATTTAAAATATTCCAGATGCGGTAAAAGAGGTGGTTGTCAGCTAGATCAGCAACTTTTTTGAAGAACTCCTCATCCTCAAAATTATGTTCATCTATCCAGACTTTTAGTCTTTCAACTTTCTCTTTTTGGCATTTACCTGCCGCTAGGTATAAACAGTCAATCTCTATCATGAATTTGGTTTCGACAACGTCATACTTGGCTTTTTCGTCCTGCAAAATAAAGGTGCTTAATAACTGGACAAGCTGATTTCCGCGAAAATCCCTAATGAATGTTCCTTCTCCTCTTCTTGTTTCAATTAATCCAAGAAGCTCAAGTGCCCGAAGCGCCTCCCGAACAGAAGAGCGCCCTGCATTAAGGCGCTCTGAAAGTTCACGCTCTGAAGGTATTTTATCTCCAGTCTTTAGGCCATCCTTCTCAATCATTTCCCTTAGCTGCCTGACTATTCCCACATAGACCTTCGTATGTTTTTCAGGTTGCGACACTAGGCGTTCACTCACCCTTTCCAATGGTTGCAAGGCGCCTTGTCCGGTCTTTTATTTCTTCAGGGTCAACTTTGATTCGGGCTACTCCCGTTTCCATTGCCGCTTTTGCAACTGCAGCTGCAACTTCCGGTGCTACCCGGGGATCGAATGGTCCAGGAATGACATAGTCGCTTGAAAGCTCGTTTTCAGTGATCAAGCCCGCGATTGCATTTACTGCGGCAACTTTCATTTTTTCATTGATATGGGTAGCCCTGGCATCAAGTGCACCACGGAAAATCCCTGGAAATGCAAGAACGTTATTAACCTGGTTCGGAAAATCGGAACGCCCTGTTCCAATGACCAACGCTCCTGCTGCTTTCGCTTCATCCGGCATGATTTCCGGGACAGGGTTTGCCATTGCAAAAATAACCGGATCGCTATTCATAGTTTGTATCATCTCTGCTGTAAGTGCACCGGCAACTGAAACTCCAATAAAAACATCAGCACCCTTGATTGCCTCGGCGAGCGAACCCTTAACATTATCCCTGTTGGTAAACTTGGCAACTTCCTCTTTGATTGCATTCATACCGACAGGACGGCCTTCGTAGATTGCACCTTTTGTATCGCACATGATGATGTCTCTAACACCATAGGAATACAGCAGTTTAATGATGGCAATTCCCGCAGCACCCGCTCCGTTTGCTACCACTTTGATTTCATTCATCTTCTTCCCGCTGATCTTCAGAGCATTAACAAGCCCTGCCACGGTAACAATTGCCGTCCCATGCTGATCATCATGGAATACGGGGATATTTGTCTCTTTTTTCAAGCGCTCTTCAATCGCAAAACAGTTTGGAGCAGCGATATCCTCAAGATTCACACCGCCGAAGGTAGGTTCAAGCAGCTTGACTGTTTCGACGATCTTATCAATATCAGTGGTGTTTAGGCAGATTGGAAAAGCATCGACTCCTGCGAAACTCTTAAAAAGGACTGCTTTTCCTTCCATAACAGGCAATGCGGCTTCTGGCCCAATATTTCCAAGCCCCAGTACAGCTGTTCCATCAGACACAACCGCAACCATATTGCCTTTCATCGTATAATCGTAGACTGTCTCGGGCTTATCATATATTTCCTTGCAAGGCTCTGCCACGCCTGGCGAATAAGCAAGGCTCAAATCCCTGGCATTCCTTACAGGCACTTTTGATTTTGATTCTAACTTCCCTTTATTTACTCGATGCATGTGTAAAGCTTCTTCACGTAAAGTCAACTTAGGTTCACTCCTTAGTTTTTAAAGGCTCTTTTCGTAAATTTTGTCGTTTTCTCACCCAAAAGTAAAAGTCGGCATCTTGATTTTTACGAGTTTTTCTGCACTTACGGTTCAGAAGGCTCATCGAAAAGAGCCCTGATGCCTATAAGAATGCGGATGCAATGATGGTACGAATAGTAACAATCAATGCGAAATCAGCCTTTTAAAAAAGTTGCCTTCTTCAGTGGTCTGACCACACATATCCTTTTCCAATATAACACATTTATTACACTTGTAAAGGACTAATTTTTTAGGACTACATTATTTTCACCCAATACTTTCTTCAATTCATCTATTGTAGTTTCCGACGTTTTTACCATGTATTCATTGGGTAAAAGAATCGATTTCTCAGTTGCTGCATCATATACTATTACGGGTACATTTCCTTTATTTTTTTTCAATAACGCTTTTAATATATTCATTTGACCGGAAGAGTCCGATTCTTTTTCAATTCTCAAATATAAAACAGGCTTTTTTGCCTTCGCTTTTTCAGCTTCTTTCTCAAGCTCGAGGACAGTTTGGACGACAAACTGGCTTTTGCCATCCCTTTGATCAAACTTCCCTTCCAATAATGCCATTTTCCCCTGTATTAAGGATTGACCGTATTGTTTAAAAACGGCCGGGAATACCACTGCCTCTGTTTCCCCGCTTGCATCACTCAGAGTTAGGAAGGCCATTGCCTCCCCCTTTTTGGTCCGTATTTTCTTTTGTTCGGTGATATAGACACCGAGTCTCACTTTCCTGCCTTCAGGTTTCGATCCAATTGGTTTAACACCGGCCGCCATGAATTCCTTTTCGTATATGGAAACTGGATGCGTTGATAAATAGACACCAAGCACCTCTTTTTCCAGCGCAAGCTTATCTTCAATTCTCATCGGATCGACTTCGGTATATTTGGGTTTTAGCGAGAACTCCGCTTCAGAAAACATATCGATCTGCCCGGTATCATCTGGTGCAACAAGTTGTGCATGTTCAACCGCTACATCAATCGTAGCAAGAAGGATTGCACGGTCTTGCCCGAATTCATCAAATGCACCCGAATGCACCAATGCTTCTAGCACTTTTCTAGTTGCGGTTTTTTGGGGAACCCTAATGCAAAAATCGAATATATCCTTAAACGGCTGGCTCCTTCTCGCCTGGAAAATCTCCCTTAAAGAAGATAGGCCGGCTCCCTTAATTCCTGCCAGGCTGTATCTTACTGCCCCGCCCTCTGGCTGGAAGCTGAATGCGCTCTTGTTTATCGAGGGCGGCAGGAGCTTGATTCCCATTTGCTGCAATTCTCTTGCATACTGAGCAATTTTCGTATCATTCCCAATTGCTGAGGTAAGCAGGGCAGCCATGAAATACAGCGGATAGTTCGCCTTCAAAAACGCCAGCTGGTAGGCAATCATGCTGTAAGCAACCGCATGGCTGCGATTAAAACCATAATTCGCGAATCTGACAATCAGGTCATAGATAATATTCGCTGTCTGCGTGTCATATCCTTTTCTCAACGCCCCGTTCACAAAATGGTCGCGTTCCTGCGATAAGACTTCCTTCTTTTTCTTTCCGACCGCCCGGCGGAGCAAATCGGCCTCTCCGAGTGAAAATCCAGCCATCTTTGAAGCAATCTGCATGATTTGCTCCTGGTAAACTATTACGCCGTATGTATTCCCAAGAATATCCTCAAGATCCTTATGGTAATAGTCAATTGGCTGTCGGCCATGTTTTCGGTCGATGAACAGCGGAATATTCTCCATTGGCCCCGGCCGATACAGTGCATTGACCGCTACTATATCCTCGAAACGAGTTGGCTCTAATTTTGTTAGAACCTTTCTCATCCCTTCGGACTCAAGCTGGAAAATGCCGGTGGTTTCTCCTCTGCTTAGCAGGCTGAACGTCTTTTCATCATCAAAGGGTATTTGCTTAATATCGATTTTAATGCGTGTTTTTTGATAGATTGAAGATACGATTGTATCGATCAAAGTTAAATTTCTCAATCCAAGAAAGTCCATCTTCAGCAAGCCGATTTCTTCCAAATGATCCATTGAATATTGCGTCAAAAACACTTTTGACTGTCCCGCCTGGATTGGCACGACATTTGTCAGCGGCTGTTCACTGATGACGACGCCAGCTGCATGAGTAGATGTGTGCCGGGGCAAACCCTCTAGCTTAATCGCCGTCTCGAGGACCCTTTTATGAGTGTCTGATTCTTCAATAAAATTTCTAAGGCCTTCTGATTCTTCAATTGCTTCCTTAAGCGTGATACCAAGCCGCGATGGGACCAGCCTGGAAAGACGGTCAAGCTCTTTTGTGTTCAGGCCGAAAGCTCTTCCTACGTCCCTGACAGCAGCCTTTGCAGCCAGGGTTCCGAAGGTGACAATCTGCGCAACATGAAGTTCACCGTACTTCGAAGCGACATACTCGATAACCTCTTCCCTCCTGTTATCAGGAAAGTCGATGTCAATATCAGGCATTGAGATCCGCTCAGGATTCAGGAATCTTTCAAACAGAAGTTTGTGGGCGATGGGGTCCACATCTGTAATAAATAAAACATAAGCAACAATCGATCCGGCTGCCGAGCCCCTTCCAGGCCCTGTTAAGATTCCCTTGTCACTTGCATACTTCATGAAGTCCCAGACGATTAAAAAATAATCGCTGAATTTCATGTTTTTGATAATCGATAGTTCATATTTGAGTCTATCCTTATGTTCTGCAGAAGGATTTTGATAACGCTCCTTTAAACCCTTAAAGCACAGACTTTCCAGTAGATCATCGGCATTCTGCCCATTCCCTGCCGGATATTTGGGAAGATGCCTTGAATCCAGGTCTAGCATTACGTTGCATGAATCAGCAATTGCCAGCGTATTCTCCAGCGCTTCAGGAAATTCTGAGAACCGTTCACTCATTTCAGCTGCGGTTTTTAAATAAAATTCATTGCTCCCCAATTTTTCGCGTCCATCCTCCAGAAGTTTATCGCCATTCTTGATGGCAAGAAGACATTCCTGTGCGAAAGAATCTTCTCTATTTAAATAACTAACAGAGTTTCCGGCCACAAGACCTGTACTCGTCACCGTTCCAAGTTTCTCCAATTCCAGATTCAGCTTTCCCTGTTCAGGCAACCCTTGGTCCTGCAGGGAGAGATAGAAATTCCTATGTCCAAAGAGTGAGGTATATAACTCTACAGACTTATTTGCCTTTTCAATCTCGCCATTCATTAAGTAATTTTCTATTTCACCATTAATCCCAGGTGTCAATGCAAATAACCCTGCGGAATAATGTTTAAGCCATTTCACTGGAATCCCCTCTGGCGACTTTGTTTGCACAGCACTAGAGATTTTCATTAGGTTTTGGAAACCATGATTGTTTTTTGCCAGAAGAACAAGCGGGAATGATCTATTTTCTGAAATTTCGCTGATCACGTCAACAGTCAGTCCAAGGAGAGGTTTAATTGATTTTTTCAAGCATTCTTTATAAAACGCTACAGAACCATACATGACATTCCGGTCCGTTAACGCGAGTGCGGAAAATCCTTTTGCCTTGGCATCGTATACGAGCTTCTCTACTGTAGCTGTGCTCGAAAGCAGGCTGTATGCACTATAGACATGAAGGTGAATAAATGGCATTTCTCTCACACCCTTAAAGGTTCATCTCCTATTATTATAGGCTTTTATCAACAAAAAAGAAAATATGTTCTCATCTATTAAACAACTTTAAACATATTAATTGAAGATTGTCCATATGATGAAATACGAGGAAAAATAGAATTTTTTTAAAGGGTGGTTTCTATGAATCAGCCATTTTTTGCCCATTTGTTTGAAAGCTATTTTATAGCGCTTGGCGTCTTGCTTGGCGGCTCGCTCATCGGGGGACTTGCTTCTTTTTTTACTGGGCAGCCGCTATTGACAGAAATTGCCCGCTACTCAAACTCCATAAGGATCTGGGCCATCATTGCTGCTATTGGCGGAACATTTGATACGGTATACAGCTTTGAACGGGGATTATTAAATGGAGAAACGAAGGATATCTTCAAGCAATTTCTATTGATACTTACAGCGATGGGCGGAGCACAGACCGGAGCACTTATCATTAATTGGCTTACACAGGAGCACGTCTAAGATGCGAATCCCCCCATATTACCGTCGCCCTGAATGGCAGCGTTTCTTTTCGGGTATGGCAGTAGGTGCACTCCTAAGCTGGGTCTTGTTCTTA
>DMSR01000024.1 GCA_003457145.1 Bacillus sp. (in: firmicutes) | reverse complement strand
TACAGAGAAAGTGGAAGCAACATGGAACTTTGCCAATAAAATTTGGAATGCTTCCCGCTTTGCGTTAATGAACATGAATGGTCTCAAATATGAAGAGATCGATTTGAGCGGCGAGAAGTCCGTTGCTGATAAGTGGATTTTAACAAGGCTGAATGAAACAATCGAAACAGTGACAAGACTGTCAGACCGTTATGAGTTTGGTGAAGTAGGCAGGGTGCTTTATAACTTCATTTGGGATGACTTCTGTGACTGGTATATCGAAATGGCGAAGCTTCCTCTATATGGAGAAGATGAAGCAGCAAAGAAGACGACAAGGTCTATCCTTGCTTATGTTCTGGACAACACCATGCGATTGCTTCACCCATTCATGCCATTCATTACCGAAGAGATCTGGCAGAACCTCCCGCACCAGGGAGAATCAATCACAACAGCGAGCTGGCCGCAGGCTGATCAAGCTTTGACTGATTCCGATGCAGCAGGGGATATGAAACTGCTTGTTGAAGTCATCCGCTCCGTAAGGAATATTCGTTCAGAGGTAAACACACCGCTAAGCAAGAAGGTAGATATGTTCCTGAAGGCTAAGGATGAAAAGACTCTTAGCACACTTGAAAACAACCGAGGATACATCGTTCGTTTCTGTAATCCTGATGACCTTTCGATTGACCTGGAAGTAAATGCTCCAGAAAAAGCGATGACAGCTGTCGTTACTGGCCTCGAGATTATCATGCCGCTTGAAGGTTTGATTAATATCGATGAAGAAATTGCTCGCCTCGAAAAAGAAAAAGAGAAGCTGAATAAAGAGGTAGAACGCGTGCAGAAGAAGCTGGCTAATGAAGGATTTGTTAAAAAAGCTCCTGAAAAAGTCATTGAAGAAGAACGTGCAAAGGAACAGGATTACGTTGAAAAACGTGCTGCTGTTGAAGCGCGCATCAATGAATTAAGAAGCTAACTACAACAAAAGATAAAAAACTTGAAGGCGGACCAAAATTGGTTCGTCTTCAGCTTGAATTAGGGGTGTTGAGATGTTTGATACATATGAACAGGCGATCGAGTGGATCCATGCCAGATTAAGGCTTGGAATCAAACCAGGACTCACCAGGATGGAATGGATGCTTGACAGGCTGGGTCATCCTGAAAGAAGAATAAAAACTATTCATGTCGGAGGGACAAACGGAAAAGGGTCAACTGTAGCTTTCCTGCGCAGTATCCTGGAATCTGCCGGCTACAGGATAGGCACTTTTACCTCTCCATACTTCGAGCAATTTAATGAGCGAATAAGTGTTAACGCCCAGCCAATCAGCGATCAGGAGCTGATTGAGCTCACGAATGTGATCAAGCCTCTTGCTGATGAGTTGGATGAAACCGAGCTTGGCGGACCAACAGAGTTCGAAGTCATAACGGCAATGTCACTTTATTACTTTGCAAAAATGTCTCCTGTGGACGTGGTGATTTATGAGGTGGGGCTCGGCGGCAGATTCGATTCAACTAATGTCATCCATCCCTTGCTATCCATCATTACAAGCATCGGTCTGGACCACACCGCGATTCTTGGTGACACCTATGAAGAAATTGCTTTTGAAAAGGCTGGAATCATCAAAAATGGCGTAAGTGTTGTGACGGGTGTAAAGCAGCCAGAAGCGCAGGAAGTGATCAGGAAAAAAGCTGTCGAAGCCAAGTCCCCAATGTACCAGCTGGAGAGAGATTTTTTAACAAGTTCCAGAGTGTCTTTGAAGTTAGGTGAAAAATTCACGGTTTCAAGCATGTTCGGCAAACTTGAGCACCTG
This sequence comes from Bacillus sp. (in: firmicutes), assembly GCA_003457145.1. Taxonomy (GTDB): domain Bacteria; phylum Bacillota; class Bacilli; order Bacillales; family Cytobacillaceae; genus Mesobacillus. The sequence continues at coordinate 2,746 of DMSR01000024.1, read as the reverse complement.
GAGACTTCAATGATCGGCTCCCATCAGGTTGATAATGCGGCATGTGCCGTTATGGCGGCTAAAATCCTTTCAAATTACTATTCCTTCATCATAGAAGAAATTCATGTGAGAGAAGGGCTTAGTAAAGCATATTGGCCGGGAAGGCTTGAAATCTTAAGTGAAGACCCCTTCATTCTGATTGACGGTGCCCATAATGAGGAAGGAATTAATGCTCTAGCCAGTGAAATTAAATCGAGATTTACCGATAAAAAGGTTAGCATTCTTTTTGCTGCCCTAAAGGATAAGAAATTGGACAAGATGATTGCTGTTCTAGAAAACGTTGCAGATTCCCTCACGTTCACCAGCTTCGATTTTCCAAGAGCAGCTAAGGCAGAGGAGCTTCTGGCCGCTGGAAGTACTTCAGGTAATAATGATGTAGCAGAAGATTATAAGGAATTCATTGATCAGAGGATATCCGGAATGAAAGAAGATGAACTTCTGCTGGTAACAGGTTCTCTTTATTTTTTATCCGAGGTTAAGCCTTTAACGGTCAGTCTGTTGAAAAATAAATAAGAATATTAAGACTTTCGATAAATAGTTTGCTAAACTATTTAAATAGTATGACTTTTTGCCTAGTTCGAATAAGAAAGGAGGGGGGATGAAATGAAGGTATCACCGATGATCAAAAAATCTATTTGGTTTGTCTGGCTGTTAACCGTACCGATTGGAATCTGGGTGACTTACCAAGTTTATCCGCCCTCGATAAATGGCTCTATTATTGATGTCCTAGCATTCTTGCTGATGATGTCGGTAGTGGCTGCAATGCCGATGGTCGTGAATAACACGCCAATCTTCCTGATCCAGTGGGTATCGTTGGCTGTGTTTCTTACTTATGGCATATTTGTGGAGATTGTCCTCGTGCAGATTGCTTTAATCGTCCTGTTGGCAAGACTGAAGATTCAAAAGGCGGATGCCTACCGGTATCCATTGAACTCTATGATGTTTTTCATTGTTTCATTGCTCAGCGGCTTATTGTTTTATACCCTTGGCGGAACACATGGAGCAAGCCTGGCAAATGAACCAAACAATATATTTCTTGGTACTGTATATGGAATAAGTAATTATGCCTTTAATACAATCATCCTCGTTTTGGTGCAAATCTTTATCATTAAATTGACTGGTCCATATTTTGGCAAGGATTTCATTTGGGAGACGGTCACTACTCTTATCACCTTCCCGATTGGATTCGTTCTATATGAGCTTCACAAAGACATGGGGCTACTTTCTTTATTATTCGTGGGTATACCGTTCGCTAGCTTATCTATCATTCTCAGTCTCTACTATTCTAGCGATAAAATTAATCAATTTTTGCAGAACGCCGCTGAAATTGGGCACCAGCTTGCTGAAAGGCTGAAAGCGGATGAAGTCATCGATTTATTTGTCCAGAAGCTGATCGAGATGCTTCCTGTCGACTATTCGTACATATTGGATGTCGTGGATAATAAAGAGCTAAAGCTGATTCATAAAGTCGAATTCGGTGAGATTCTAGAACCAGTGGCTGAGCCTTTAAGAAAAGGTGAGGGAATCAGCGGTCTTGTATGGGCCAAAATGGAGCCGGTGCTTTTTCATTCGAGAAAAGAGTGGAAACAGATTAACTCAGGTTATGTCCCGCCAAGAGCCGAAAGCATTTTAAGTGTCCCAATTGTCAGGAACAATCAAGTAGTCGGAGTGCTTGTCCTTGCCTCAAAAAAGAAAAGAGCGTTTGAAAAATCCCAGCTGATGATCGTAGACATACTCTGCTCACATTTTGCAGTTGCCGTCGATAATGCACGGCACCATGAGAAAACCAAGGAATATAGTGAACGCTGTGCATTGACGGGGTTGTATAATTACCGCTACTTTGAAAACTTGCTGACTTCTGAGTTTGAAAAATTGCAATTCGGCCAGCGGAAACTGCTATCTCTTATCCTGCTTGACATCGACCATTTCAAGTCCGTAAATGATACATACGGCCATCAAAGCGGGAACGAGATTTTATGCGAGTTGGCATTGCGGCTCAAGGAAATGATTGGGGATATAGGTACGGCCGCTCGCTATGGAGGGGAAGAATTCGTCATCCTCCTGCCTGACATGATGAAAGACGATGCTCTGGAACTTGCAGAGAAAGTAAGGCTGTTGATTGCCGACAAACCTTTTACCTTATTGCAGTCAATGGATGAGGAAGGAAAGCAGCAGTTAGTCAAGATCACTGCCTCAATCGGAGTAGCAACAGCGCCTCAAGATGCGGATGATTCACTGGCTTTGATTAGACACGCTGACCGAGCGTTATATGTCGGAGCAAAACGGTCAGGACGGAACAGGGTTGCTGAATATGTAAAGTAAAAGGCTAACCCTATGGGTCAGCCTTTTAGTACGTTACTACGATTCCATTGTCTGGGTTGATAAACCGCTCATCTTCCTTTGGTCTAGGACAGGATTTTGTTTTTACCTGAAGGGTAGTCTGCGTCTTCGGAAGGCTTTCCTTCGCTATAAACTTTTCATATAAATCACCTAATCAATAAACTATACTATTGGTAGATGCGCATTTCATTTGTCGCGGGTAAAATTAACTGCAGGGAGAGGGTTTAATGTTTAAAATACTAAAGAAGGATCAGAGAGCTTTGACAGCAGCTGATACTTTACAAGTAATGAACACAGCAAAAATTCCAAATGCTGCTGGAGTTGACGGACCTTGGAGATATACCGATCTAGGTGAATACATAATGAA
>DMSR01000347.1 GCA_003457145.1 Bacillus sp. (in: firmicutes) | reverse complement strand
CCGTAAAATCGCTTCTGGAAGCGTCGCCTTTTGAGTAGGATATGGGCGCAATGCATATATCGATTCACGTACTTCTTTCAAGCTTTCCCGGATGCCAATGACACTTTCATCGACAAGCTTCCTTGTTTCTTCAGGATTTTTATTGAATTTCTTGCCCGCAGTCTCAAGCTTCATCACTGCACCTGCAAGTGTCTGGGCGACTCCGTCGTGAATATCGCGTGCGATCCGGTTCCGCTCTTCAAGGACAACAACCTTTTCTTTTTCAGTGAATAGCATCCTTGTTTTAATGATGACGGCAAGCTGGTTGGCCAAAGTCGCAATCGATTGGACATCATCATCCTCAAAGCTTTTCGTCCTGCTTCGGGCAATGATGAACATCCCGATTGTTTCGTTCTCGATCACAAGCGGAGAATAGACAAATGCTCTTACGTCACTTTCAAAGCAGTCTGCAGCGACACCGCCATCTTTTTTGCGGTCATTATAAATAACCGGACGCCTCATCCCGTCAAATTCATCAAAAGCGGATCCTGGTATTTCATTGCCAGAGAGCGTCCGGCCATCCTTGAAACTCAGCTCCCACCCATCGTCTTTTTTGATCCACAACAAGCTCGCTTCGGCGCCAATCAATTCATTGAAGCTTCCCCGCAGTGCTGAAAGCCAATCCTGAGAAGGAAGCATCTGGTTCAATTCCGACGTGATTGAAAAAAGCAGCTTAAGACGATTCTTTTCTCTTTTCAGCCTGGCGATGGTTGCGCTTAAGAGGGATAGGGCAACGAGCGGTGAAAAAAAGAAAAAGTAGGCAAAGACGTCAATCTCCCCTCTATTCTGGCTGCCAACCACATATAGAGTGATTCCGTAAATCAACGATATGGCCGCACTGTTCATCTCCGTAATCGTTTTATGCCTCCACATTTTCATAGAATAGTGCTGGGGCCTGATGAAGAGCACCAAGTCAACAAGCAAGTTATTAAAAAAGACATAGACTGCCAGAAGAAGGATATATTCAAAAATCCCCTGAGCTGTGGGCGTAAGCGGCAGTTTTTCCAAAAGAGGCTGGAAGGAAGGCAGCAAGGCTGCTGCACCATAAAAACTTAACACAAGCTGGGCCGGATTGAAGAACACAGTCCTTAGCGGCCGCCTGTGGATCAGGTTCACAATCAGCACTGCCGTTGCATAAGCAATGGCTGTATAGGAGAATCCATAGATCAAAAAAAGCACATAAACCACTGGAAAAGAGATTGCTGTATGCCCTCGCCAGACCGGCATCGGGTAATATTCGCTAATGAGCAGGAAGAAAAATAAAAGGGCTAAAACAACTGGCTGGCCGGGTGGGTCCAATTTTACAAAGGATAAAAGGATAAGGGCCCAGCCAATCACGGAAATCGAACTCATGAATAGCTTGGAATACCTTTCCCTGGTTTGTGAGTGTGCCTGGTTCAAGCCATTGCACCTCCTACAATTTAGAATTTTCAGTAAATTAATTTTACCTTGAGCCAGCCTAAAACACAAATAAAACCCACTCACTGGCCGAATGGGGGTGCCACTAGCCAATGATGGGCCAAACTCTATAAGAGTTTTGTTGAAGACTATTATGCCAAATACGTATCAACAATGCTATTCATCAAACGGGGTATATTTATAGTACGAAAGTGTTATAGACATTTTTAGTTATTCCTCTGTTTTTATCTGACAGGTAAAAGAGGAACGCCCTATTTGTGTAACCTGCTAAATCCTCCACAGGTGTAAACCTTAAGGAATGGAGAGCTAGGAATTTTGTTTCTTTTTTACGAGGTGATAGAAAATAACGAGCATGCTTTGGACGCCTAGGTAGATTGGGAAGGACCAATACATTTTATAGCCTTTATCATAATGGAGCATGCCGATCTTGACGCCAATCCATTCCATCAGCAATGAAAAAGCCGACCAAATCACAATATAAAAAATCGTCCTTATTCCGGAAATCCTTAACTTCACATAAAAATAAACAAAAAAATAGCTGTATGGCCCATACGTAATATAACTTATGAAGTCCGTAAATTGAAACGAGGAATTATCGTTCACGTCGTAAAAATCCCATGGTTTTACACTGATCGTGTGGTCGAAAAACAAAACGGTATTAACGCCAAAGAAATAATAGCCTATTGCCTCCAGCTTGCTGAAAATCCTTGGAGCCAGCCAGAGAGCCAGATGCAACACAAGTAAAGTGCCAATGATAAACCATTCATTTTCATTAAATGCATGCTCATATGTTTTCATCTGTTTGGCTCTCCTGAACAGGAATATTCAAAGTCATCTTCATGACTCCAAGGGCGATAAGCAAATGCAGGGCATCAACGATTCCACTCAACCCCATGTTCCAGTGGGTATATTTAAGGATTCCGAAAGAGGTATTCAGCCAATCGGCCACAATCATCATTAATGTAGTTGCTAAAAATAGCCCAAATTTACTTTCCCCAGATTCCAGCCGCAAATAAAAATTGCAAAAAATAATGGCTGCAGCCGGAATAAAGAGGTTGCGATAGAGCAAAAAAGAGACATAATCCAAGTGTCCGCTTGACTTTTCAATCAAATGAAACTCCATTCGGATAAGTGTAAGGTATTGGGTCGCAATAAAAACTGTCGCCATGTATATAATTGAGTTCTGCAAAAAGCTGAGTGGCTTTCGTATGTAAAATAACAAAAGAATGAGCAAGGTTGCAATTGAAAGATAAAATGGAAGAACCATAAAAACATCCCTTTAGCAAGATTCATTTTCATACCTCTTAGCTGTTTCCATCTTTGAAGTTTCTTATCCATTGATAAAGAAAGAAAACAAGCATACAGACTGATACTGTATGCTTGGATTTAGTAGTTATTAGCACAGGAAGACATATTTTCTTTTGCTGTTTGCGGATGACAATGTGATTCCGGGTCTGGTGCTTTTTCGAGTGCCATCCATTTGCCTCGCTTGAATTGTATGGCCAGGACGACTGCGCGAAAAGCGATATCCGCTCCTATCGCAATCCAAACCCCTGCGAGTCCCCATCCTAGTTTGATGCCAAGTACATAAACCAGGACCGTCCGTACTGCCCACATCCCGAAGCCAGTCAGGTACATGGGAAACTTCGTATTATTGGCACCCTGGAAAGCACCTGTCAGTACCATTAACACCGCTAAAAATGGCTGAAAGACACCCGATATCTTCAATGCTGTACCAAGNNTGGTCCTCAGTGAAAAAGCCGCCCGCCCAATCGCCGAGGAAAAAGAGCAATGCACCGAGCAGTGTCATCGAGCCTGCTGTGAGATACGTGGACAGTTTGGCATATTGCTTCGCCTCTTCTAGCCTGCCTGCGCCAATTTGCTGGCCAACGAGAATCGTTGCAGCTGTTGCAAATCCATATCCAATCATATAGGAAAAAACCTCGACATTACCGGCAATCTGGTGAGCAGCAAATGCATTGGTTCCAAGTGCTACAACAAAACCGAAATAGACAATTTGTCCGGCACGCATGACTAGCCTCTCCCCAGCAGCTGGTGCACCAAGGGTAGTAAGCTCCATCAGATGGGTCTTATCTAGCTTCCAATAATCCCTCCGGAAGGTAAGGTTTTCGGTCCGGTTAACATAATAAAACAAGGCAAGACTGCCAACCAGTCTTGAGAATACTGTTGCTAATGCCGCCCCCACGATTCCCATCTCTGGTATGAACAAAAATCCGAATATCAAAACATAATCCAAGACCCCGTTGACGACATTAATGACGATACTCACCTTCATCGGTGACCTTGTATCTCCCGCTCCTCGTAAAATGGCACTCAGTACAAACATTAAGGACATGACAATCGAGGGAATCCCGACAATCCTGAAGTATAGTGCCCCTGCCTGAAGAACATCATCTTCTATTCCCATCAATCTCAGCAGCGGCTCAGCAAAAATCAATGTAATCACACCAGTCAAGATTCCAAAGAGGACAGCCAATACAATCGATTGCTGGGAAATATGCCGGGCTTTTTCCGGCAGGTTTGCTCCGAGAAAGTTTGCAATCCTGACGTTGGCCGCTACCCCTATTGCCATGAACAGCGCAAAGTAGATGGCCAGGACGGCATTTGTCACCCCTACTGCCGAAACTTCTGCCAGTCCAATTTTTGAAACAAAGTACGTGTCAACAAATCCAAGGATCGTCTGGAAAAAATTTTCGATGACTGCTGGAATCGCAAGAACTGTTATAACCTTCAAACGGCCTTTATTTGTTTGCGGCACCATGATTTTTTCTTCAAGTTCCCTATCCTTCAAATCCTAACCTCCTTTCATCAATGGTTTCAGTCATCAGCAGGATATTATGAGAAACCATAAAACAAAAGCACACTAAGGAAGTGTGCAAATAAAGGAAGTTGCGTTTTTCTCCAGCTTATTTACCGACTTCGATCACAAACGGAACTGTGTAAAGTTCTCCTTTGAATTTAAACTGGCCCCAAATTTTATAAATTCCTTCTGTTGGGAAGCTTGTCATATACTCCACATCAGGGCCTGTTGTGGTTTCATCTGAAGGATGGACATGCAGGAATTCTTCCATCGTTTCATTGATGATCACTACATGACCTGCAGATCCGAGATACGGTTCAAGGTCAGTCACCGGGTTTCCGGAAGCATCTGTCACCTTAAAACTCAGCTTAATATGCTCGTCTACCTTCACCTCAGGAAGAACCAGCTCGAAATTCAGCCCATTTATGGTTTTCTGCCGCTGAATATCCGGCACTATTGATTCAGTGTTTTCCTCGCCTTCGACAACTAGCTCGTGTGAGGCTAGCTGCTGA
>DMSR01000193.1:4986-5434 GCA_003457145.1 Bacillus sp. (in: firmicutes) | reverse complement strand
TCCGCCTTTGCGGCCGATTTCCTGGTAGAATTCGCTGCCATGGTTCTCGCTTGTTGCTTCGCCACCCATGCGTCCTCTTTCCTCACGAGACAATTTCTCATCATTATTGTTATTGTTTCGATTGTTGTTAGCCATAATTTTTCATCCTCCTTGAAATCTGTTTTTTTGTTACACTTATTGAATATCCGGTTTTCCATTTAATAAAACCATTTATAGTAGAATGTAATATGCATGTACAATGGTTGTAATATATTTGGAAATTATCGCGACTTTTTTACCTCATTTACCAACTATTTCATGAGAAGCTAGCTCTACTCTCCTAGCTTCTCGTGGTGAAATTTTCATAAGTGAGTGATTTAGGTCACTCTTCTCCATTTGGGGTTTGGATATAATACACTTATCAAATGAAAATCTTTCTCAGCTTAAAACTACTCAGCCATCAGGATGA
>DMSR01000193.1:0-4908 GCA_003457145.1 Bacillus sp. (in: firmicutes) | reverse complement strand
TTTGAAGGCGATATCGATGAAATCAAGCAAAAGCAATGGATGTTCCTTACCCAATTGACTGGCGGAGGCGCCCTTTATAGTGAAAAATACGGTCCTCCCAATATGAGGGCACGGCATATACCATTTGAAATAACACCTGTCCGGGCCCAAGCATGGTTGAAGATTATGCATGAAACACTGACGGAAACAGAGCTGATTGGAACAGATGGCGGCAAAGCGCTTTTCGAGCGCCTGAGCCAAATTGCACCGATTATGATCAACTGTCATTAACACTTTAATTAAAAACTGGAGGGATTTATAATGGAAAAATTATCACTGAACGCATACCAGGAATTCAGCGAGGATCGTTTCACAAAGAGGATTGTTTTCAAAAAGGGCGACAGCACCGTGTTCCTATTAAATTTTATGCCAGGACAAGAACTGCCTGCGCATAAACATCCTGGCACTGAGGTCTACATTTTAACGATGCAGGGCGAAGGCACTTTCACAATTGACGGCGTGGAAGTAAAAGCGGCCGCAAACGATACGATCCATACTGGTTCAACCGAAGAGCTTGCCTATAAAAATACCGGTTCCGAGCCTGTCACTCTTTACGTGATGCTGAACAAGATTCCTGATGAGAGATATGCCCAGAATATTTAAAGAGTGGTTATTTGCAAACGTCTCGATATAGATGTTCAAACATGAGCAGAATTTCCTCACTTGGTCGAATTAATCGGTAATGTGGTCGAAAAAATTCAAAATGTGGTCGAAATAGTTAAAAATTCGCCAATATAATTCAAAATGTGGTCGAATTATCCGCAAATGTGGACGAATAATTTTGTACGCGAGCAAAATCTCCTCAAAACAAGCTAAAAAATACCCCTGCGGCTTGCGCAGGGGCTTATTTTATCCAAATATTCTATTCCAAATCTCGACCAGGAAGAATGTTACCTCAACTTCTTCTTCGCCGCCTTCATATACTGTTTTTTTGCCTTCTTTGCTTTCTTTTTGCTCATCTTCAAGCTTGGCATCTGCTGCCTCGTCTTCATTATCTCCTTTTACATCGCCTTTTTCGTCGTTTTCGTCAAATCCCTTGCTTACTGCTTCTCCATTCGAAAAATCCAGGAAGCATAGCGGCGGATATAAGACGCACCACCAGTTTGCACCCTCCCCTTTGCCAAGAGTGATGAGGATGGCTTCATATTCACCTGCTGGATAGATGAATTGCCCATAGAGCTTTGTTGGGAATTGAACTTTATCAAACTCTGTTTTTACTGATTGGGCTGAGCCTTGGGATGCGACTACTTCTTCGGCAATGGCCTGGATTTCAGGAAGCTTGGATTGGATAATATTCCGTGCATCATCAAGTGAGGTTAAATCCTGGACCCATAGCGTGATGTGTTTATTCACTTCATCCCGAACAAGTCTCTTGATTGCCTGGTCCTTTTCCGCATCGCTGTCAGCTAGGATCCTAAGCCTTATTGCTTCGTTTGGGATCACCTTTGCTTCCTGCGCTGTCGCTTCATATTTCGGGCTATATAAACTTAAAATTGTACCTGTACATAATAAGAATATGTATAAAATGGCTGCTGCTTTTTTTGTGATCATCATTTCTCGCACCGTCCCTTCACTAGTCATAGTGTGGACAGATTGATAGATTCTTAAACTAGTAATTTTGAAAAAAACTACGGCTGCTTTTTTTGGTATCAGCATTCTTAGAGAGAAAGAGCACCAAAAAATGGAACCCCGCTTTTTAAGACGAGGTTCACCTTTTTAACTTATTTCTGCAAATACCATCCGGTCCTTGCCATTAATGTCGAAAACGATTTCTACGTCCGCTTGCGGGAAGGTGTTTTTCAGAAGGTCGGCGACTGCTTCTCCCTGACCTGCGCCAATTTCAAATCCAACAAGCGCCTTTTCCTTCAATACCAATGGCAGCTCATTCATGAACCGGCGGTAAAGATCAAGTCCATCTTCACCTGCGAAGAGCGCCATATGCGGCTCATGCTCCGTTACGATATCTGACATCCATTCCTGGTCAGAAATTGGAATATAGGGAGGATTAGAGATAACAGCGTCCACTCTTGTCTGCTGTAAAATGAGCGGCTGAAGCAAATCTCCCTGAATGAAAGTAACTTCCGCTCCAAGTTTGCCAGCATTTTTACGGGCGACCTGGAGGGCATTGGTGGAAAGGTCGGTCGCGGTGACCTGCAGATCGGGTTTTTCCAGCTTCAAGGTGACCGAAATAGCCCCGCTTCCTGTTCCGATATCAGCCAGGAGAATGTCATAAGCATCTGGGAACAGCTTGTCGAGACGTTTCAACGTTCCATAGACTAGTTCCTCTGTTTCGGGACGGGGAATCAGCACATGCTCATTCACTTCAAAGCGGCGGCCGTAAAACTCTTCCGATCCAATGATATACTGGATCGGTTCTCCATCGGCATGCCTCTTTACCGCTGCCTGAACATGATTCCACACTTCACGATCAAGCTCGTCCCTCATCATCGCAAGCATCGAGGTACGATTGAGGCCTGCATAATGCCGAAGCAGAAGCTCGCCAGCGTATTCTTCACGATTATTTTCTTTTAAAAAAGAAGAAGCCCAATTGAGGGCTTCATATATTTTCACACTTTGATTAGTCATTGTTGGCACTCTCAAGCTTTTGAGACTGGTCTTCCATAATAAGAGCCTCAATGATTTCATCAAGCTTTCCTTGCAAAATCTGGTCAAGCTTCTGGATTGTCAAGCCGATGCGGTGATCGGTAACCCGATTTTGCGGGAAGTTATAGGTGCGGATCCGCTCAGAACGGTCACCAGTACCGACAGCCGATTTACGTACCTGATCATACTCCGCCTGTGCTTCCTGCTGGAATTTATCATAGACACGGGCACGTAAAACCTTCATCGCCTTGTCTTTATTCTTATGCTGTGATTTTTCGTCCTGACAGGATACGACGATTCCAGTCGGGATATGCGTCAAGCGCACGGCTGACATCGTCGTGTTAACGCTCTGTCCGCCCGCTCCACTGGACGCAAATGCATCAAAACGAATGTCTTTGTCATGAAGCTCCACTTCAACTTCTTCTGCTTCCGGAAGGCATGCCACTGTAGCAGTGGAAGTGTGAATCCTGCCGCCTGATTCCGTTTCCGGCACGCGCTGGACACGATGTGCGCCATTTTCGAATTTCATTTTGGAATAAGCGCCATTTCCGTTGATCATGAAGATGATTTCCTTGAAGCCGCCCACTCCCGTTGTGCTTGCATCGATGATTTCTGTTTTCCAGCCTTGTGTTTCCGCATAGCGGCTGTACATCCTGTAAAGGTCGCCGGCAAAAAGCGCAGCCTCATCGCCGCCTGCTGCTCCGCGGATTTCCATGATAACGTTCTTGTCATCATTCGGATCTTTAGGAATCAGCAAGATTTTAACTCGGGCCTGAATCTCTTCAAGTCTCCCCTCAAGCTCGGCGATTTCCTCTTTCACCATTTCACGCATATCTGCATCAAGCTTATCCTCGAGCATGGCTTTTGCATCCGTAAACTGTTCTTTGACCTCTTTATATTCGCGGTAAGCCATCACTGTTTCCTGAATATCTGACTGTTCCTTTGAATATTCGCGTAGCTTCTTTGTGTCATTTACAATTTCCGGGTCACTTAATAACTCATTCAATCTTTCATAACGGTCCTCTACTGATTGAAGACGATCAAACATGGTCATTCACCTCTATTTTCATATCCTGAACGGATCCTTTGGATTCAAGTTCAACTTTTACTCATTTCTGCTTAGATTGCGTAAAGCTCATATCCATCATCGTCCAGCTACAAAAATTTAGTCCTAAAACAAACAAAAAATATTCGCTGGGCAATTTCCATAAACAATTTTTTATCAAAATAGCTTACCTATAACATTCTAATTATAGTATAGGTCAAAACCCCAGTCAAAGCCATTCTGCTGGCTGTAGTACTTGATATAGTTCTGTCAGGCTATATCCTATGTAAAAAGCATGCCCACGATGAGCATGCTTTTGTCAACCTACTCTATTTCTACATTGATTTCATAGCGTGGCAGGGCTCTTATTAAGTTCTTTCTGAGTGAATCCGCTGCTCTTCCACGTTCCTGTTTTGACAGCCGGCCCTTGTGATGTACCGTAACATTCATGGTACCGCCATTGATCCAAATCTGTCCAGGTTCATAGCCTTTGGCATTAATCACATCTTTTGCTTGCTGTATGTCCTGGGAAAAATTATGGCGGTTCTCGTTATCGGTATTTAGCAGGTTCGGGTTTTGATCGCTCATTGTCATATCATTGTCTTGATCATCAGCAAAATTCGGTCCGTCCCCGCCGCGAACGCCATTTTCATTTGTATTCAAATCCTGTCCAGCCCGGTCCTGGTTCTCATACGCTGAATCCGCATTGTTTTGAGCACACCCAGAAACCATCAATACTCCAAGCAAAAATAGCATAAGTGTTTTTTTCAAAGTATGACACCTCCCAATGTTAGCTTTTCCCATTGAGAATGACCGATGCATGAAATTAATTTTTTTGCTGCCAAATCACTTCTAAGCATAAATTCAGAAAAGAAAAACCCACCTTCTACAGGCGGGCTTGTGAATTCATTCTATGTGAGGCTTTCTGTTGTGTTTTCAACAGTTAGCTCATTTGGTGATTTTGGTACTTCATGATGGTGCCTGCAGCGAGGTTCGTATGCTTCAGATGCTCCAACGAGAATGATGGGATCGTCATAAGAGGCTGGCTTGCCATTGATTAGGCGCTGTGTACGGCTGGCAGGTGAGCCACAAACGGCGCATACCGCCTGAAGCTTGGTCACATTTTCGGCAATTGCCATTAATGCTGGCATCTGGCCAAATGGCTCGCCGCGGAAATCCTGGTCAAGGCCCGCTACAATGACTCGATATCCGCTGTCTGC
>DMSR01000245.1 GCA_003457145.1 Bacillus sp. (in: firmicutes) | reverse complement strand
AACTCAAAAAGGACCCCCGTGTAATACCAACTTGCCAATAAACCCAAAAATAACGATAGTAACATTAATACAAGAGAACTGGCCCATTTTGAAGTGATAAAGGAAATATGAGAAACCGGTTTAACAAGAATCAATTGGGCGACACCACTTTTACGTTCTCCTGCAACGATCCCCATCATTGATAAAACGATGATCAATATACCAATAGTCTGATATTCGCTCATACTCATGATAAAAACTTCAATGGCTGTTGGTGTGGGTATTTCGATTACTGCTCCTTCAGGCAGTCCGCCGACTGAATCTAAAATTTGGGGCATATAATAAGTCGTTAACGGATCCATGACTCCAAGCACAATAAAGGTTATAGGAACCCATATCCATTTATAGTTCCTTGCCATTTCCAGTACTTCCTTATTAAATAGTGTCAGCCATTGGTTCATTTTCGCACCACCTTCATGAAAATATCTTCCAGACTAATGGAACTTATTTCAAACTTATAGAGCGGCCAGTTCTCCTCTACCGCCTTACTTAAGACAACACCTTTAACAGCTTGAATATCATTTGCGAGGATACTTGCTTTGTTGCCTTCAACTTTTACAGAAATTATATTGGGGTCATCGGCAAGAGTGCTGATATGCTTTTTTGCGGAAACCTGGAATGTTAGGTCGATTTTAGACTGCTGGTATTTCTCCCTGAAGTCATCCATTGATCCTGACTCTACAATCTCTCCGTCATGCAAAAATAATATTTCTTCACATACCTCTTCCGCGTCATTGAGGATATGGGTAGAAAATAAAATCGTAGCTTCCAGCTTAAGAGTTTCGAGGAGTTCCAATACCTCCCTTCTGCCAAAGGGATCCAATGCAGAAACAGGTTCATCAAGCAAGATCAATTTAGGCTTATGAACAATCGCCTGGGCAATTCCCAGTCTCTGTTTCATACCGCCGGAGTACTTGCCAATCCTGCGGTTCTTGGCATCTGCTATTCCAACAAGTTCGAGCAGCTCGTTTGATCGCTCTTTGGCTTTCCGGCTAGTTAAGCCGGAAAGCTTACCTGTATACTCCAGAAATTCACGGGCTGTCATCCAATCATAAAATACCGGATGCTGCGGCAGGTACCCGATAAACCTACGGATATCTTCGCCTGCTTTTTCACCCTCGAAGATTACTTGCCCGCCAGATGGTTTTAATAATCCTGATAGCATTTTAAGTGTGGTCGTTTTTCCTGCACCATTTGCACCAATCAAGGCAATGCATTTTCCTGCTTCAAGTTTAAAGCTAATCCCTTTAATCACCTTGGTATTTTGAAAGTTTTTTACTAAATCCTTAACATGGACTAATGCCATTAATGATTTCTCCTTCCAATCACAAAATAAAGGATTGGCCCGATAGTATTTAAGAACACTATTACTATAGCCCAAATCCATTTAGGTCCTGTCGTTTTCTCTATCCTTATAAGGTCGACCAATGCCACAACCATCAGTATTGCCTGAATGACAATTATTGGAGCGATCAATGACCAGTTAACCGTTTCTAAAAAACCCATACTTAATTACCTCCCCATTTGTTTTACAGCCATAAGACGCATGAAGTAAAAGAACGTTCAAAAAAAAGCAAAAAAAATATCCGGCAGATTAAGCCGGATACCCAGAACGTTATAAAAGCCTAAAGATATAAGGAATTTTGTATTCCTTGCCTTCATAAGCTTTCAGCGCCCCAACTATAGTGAAGACAACAGCAATTATGCCTACTGCCCAAAGCATAAATAGCCCAATAACGAGGAAAACAAGTATTCCACTTATGAGTGTATAGACAGTGTATGAGATAAAAAAGTTCATATATTCCCGTCCGTGGTAATCGATATAGCTGGATTCATCTTTTTTTATAAGCCATATANNGTATAACAAGCGGACCTATAAACGCTGTAAAGAAACTGATTAAATAAATAGCTGCTGCTAACAGCCGTTCTTCATTTTTTGGCATGCTCTTCCCTCCTCCAAGTTATCATATTTAACTTTACGAAAACAAAACACAAAAGTTTCATTATACACATTGATTTTTTTTACTGATCTTGCATTTTCACGGCTTTGTCTGAGTAAATACACCCTTCATTGGATGTAAATTGCCGCCTTAACTGATAAAATGAGAAAAAATAACTTCAGGGGATAAGATGAAATATGAAAAAAACATTACTTAAAAATGCATATGTCATGCCGATTACGTCAGAACCGAAAGACAATTGCGACGTTCTCATTGAGGATGGAAAAATTTTAAAAATCAGGCCTAATCTGCCTTTTGGTTCAGGTGATAAAATAATCGATTGTTCTAATGGATATTTGCTTCCCGGGTTGATCGATGTCCATACACATCTGGGACTTTATGATGAGGGTACCGGTTGGGCTGGAAATGATGCCAATGAAACCATCGAGCCTATGAGTCCACATGTTAGGGCAATCGACGGAGTCTACCCTCTTGACCCTGCATTCGGTGACGCACTCAGGTACGGCATCACCACGGCACACGTCATGCCAGGAAGCGCAAATGTCATTGGCGGAACTACTTCCGTAATAAAAACCGCCGGAAAAAACATTAAAAGTATGATTATCCAAGAGACAGCCGGATTAAAAATCGCACTTGGTGAAAATCCTAAAAGAATCCATAGTATGGGTAATAAAGACTCAATCACCCGAATGGGGATAATGGGGATGCTTAGAGAAGCATTCTATGAAGCAATGAACACTGAAAACCCGGATGCCTTAAGAGTGCAGCCACTGGTAAAAGCTTTAAAGAGGGAAATACCAGTCAGGATTCATGCACACCGGGCAGATGATATCATGTCAGCCGTCAGATTTGCTGAAGAATTCAATCTGGACTTAAGGATAGAACATTGTACAGAAGGACACTTAATCGCGGAAGAGCTTAAGGGATTAAATTTAAAAGTCTCAGTAGGCCCAACTCTGACAAGGCGCTCAAAGGTAGAATTGAAAAACAAGAGCTGGAAGACTTATCAGGAACTCACCAACCAGGGAATCGAGGTGTCTGTCACTACAGACCACCCATACACACCGATTCAGTATTTAAATGTGTGTGCATCCATAGCTGTGCGGGAAGGTTTATCAGAACAAAAAGCTCTTGAAGGAATTACTATACTGCCTGCAAAGAATTTAAGGATTGAAGATCGGCTTGGAAGCATAGAGCCCGGAAAAGACGCAGATTTGGTACTTTGGAGCAATCATC
>DMSR01000031.1 GCA_003457145.1 Bacillus sp. (in: firmicutes) | reverse complement strand
TTGTTTAAAACGCGAAAAATGCTGATTCTTCCAAACTGAGGAAGGATCAGCATTTCTTTCTAGTTGGGAAAACTCATTTAATAAGCACTCATTTATGATTAGCTAAGTCCTCTTTGTCATCGGCTAAAGGCGGCTGTTCGAACCAGCCGTTCTTAATCAAAAGCTCTGCCCCATCTTCTGCATATAGTCCCATCTCGGCAATGAGACCAGTGTATAGTATTGCAATGTCCCTTCTTTGTGATAAAGACAAACCAGCTCCATAAAAACCGACGGCTGCTGAAACGATAAAAACAATATGGTAGAGCATCAGTTTATCCGAAAAAGGGGAAACAGTTGAATTAGTAACTTCTGATATCCAGGAAGTCGGAGCGGATAAATTATCCCTTGTTAATATAGAGCTTAGAGCCCCGAAATGTTTNNCTTTTGCTGTTGTCTTTTGCATGTTATATGTGATGCCGCTAATTTCCATTGCGTTTAGGGGCCTTCTCTTTCCAAACCACCCCGTTAAATAACTCTGACTTTTTACAAAATCAACCTGATTAGGGCTATTCAGACGAGGTGGCCTGCTGTAGATCCCTTTTTCCAGCATGAGATGTACAGTGCGTTCGTATAGATCCATCGTTTCTTTATTGCATTGAATATAATATGAAATTTGATCAGAGCGCGTGGAGGAACCCAATGCACCAGCGTAACCGGTCAATCCCAGCAAAGTCATTACATGCATATAAACCAGCATAAAGGTATCTGTAAAAAGGGGAGGAGCACTTAAGTTAACGTCTCTTTCTACTGTGAATCCCTTTGGTAAAGGANNTAAAAATTCGTCGATTTTTTCTACGTGGCTTTCAGCAATTCTAAGAGCGAACTCAAGTATTTCCTTTATTTCAGCATCTTTGAGGTTAATGATAGAATGTTTTAAGAAACAGATAGATAAAGTATCATTCATATATTGAGACCAAAGATTTGCTAATTCTGCTGAAGTTAGTGGTGCACTATGCCTTACATCTTCCACACAAATAACCTCCAATAAAACGTATGTAATGCTGTCCAGGGTGCTTTGATTATTATTCGAAGAGTATATCCTTTTTATCCAAATCCAGCCTAATTAAGGGCACTTTTTATAAATACTACTCATGTTTGATCAAAAAAGGTGAGCACATGAATGCGCTCACCTAATCCCTAACTACAACGGAAATGAAAATGACCATCTAAGAAAATAGAGGACTCTTCGAAGATAATAAACAAGTTTAATGATTGGGCCAACAAAGCTTGCCAATAAGTCATGGATGTTCATTCTTTGTACCTCCTCATTGCAGTTAGTATCGATGTCGCTGACACTGACACCATTGTTATTATTGCCTAATAGCTTAAAAAAATCAGAATAAGTACTCTACTAAGATGGGTATCGTCTAACTGACTACAGTGAAAAAGGTTTCAAAAGAAGATAAGTCTTTGGATTATTGCAATCTGAAGACTTATCTGTCGGAGGAACATTCACCTATAAAGTCTGCCGATATTTCTGTGCCCGTTGTCATAATGTATATTTGATGTTAAAAAAGCCCCGACAGGCGGAAAGGCGTCTGTGTATATAGCAGGTCCTGTAAGGGCAGTTTCTGTGGTAGCGATCCAATCACCATATTCTCCAGCCTGTAAAGACGGTGGTTTCATTATGAATTGTCCCTTTAAAATGAAGTGCCGGATTCGAATCAGTGCATCGTCGAATAAGGTTAATTGACCATAAAAGGATGCATAAGGTGAATCAAATCTTATTTGTTTGCTGCTTTCATTCCAAGTCCCGTTAATCGGAATCGGTGTACCGCGGAAATTTGCAGTACCTGTTACATTGTTGCCTGAAACAGAATTGATGTTGAGTTTTCCCCTTATAATTGGTCTGCCAGCAATCGTAGCATCGAGACCCCACAGGGAAGGGAATGGCAAACTAATCAAATTATTTTGAGTTGCATTCAAAACGCTCCCTCCTTCCTTAGAAATGCCTTTTTATTAAAGCGGTAAAGAATTTTTTTAAATGGCCTAATAAGAATTATATGCACTTTACACCGAATTGGAGATTAATCATCATTAATCACTCCTGTAAACATTTAGCTATTCTAAGGGTGGCTGACTTACCAGGTACTGAGGACTATTGAAAAGGGCAGTTAATTTCCAAAGAAAGTTAACAATAAATACTGTTTGTGTGACAAAATTAACTTGAATCCACTTTGAAAATATTTATTATAGTAACATAAGTAAAAGTTTCCAGTATTCATTCAGGGGAGTGAGAGTTTGAATAGTGTAGCAATAGAACTGGTTCTAAACCTTGCTCTTTTATTGATTATGTTCTTTTCCTTTNNATGTGGCACGAGTATAAAATGACGAATGAAATAAAACCATTCCCTGCGTTCTGGTTATTCATTCTCGCCATCTTTCTCTCACAGTTTTTATCAGTTCAATTCAATAGTGAGGTTAGGTATGATCTCAGGGGGATTCCTCTTCTTATTGGAGGTCTTTATTTAGGTAACCCTTATGCTTACTTGCTTTATATGGGAATGCTTATAATTAGAGCAATTCATGGGGTTGACTTAGGATTTCTTATTTCTGCGGGTGTCTATGGGGTACAGTTTATATTGATGTCAATATTGGTGCGAAGGTTCGAACAAGCAACGATTAACATGAAAATGGTTTTTAGCCTATCCCTTTCAATAATAACGTCGCTTTTTTTTGTGGTCGTTATGTTTCTTCTTAATTTATCGATGAGTATATTTGATTGGAGTGTTTATATTTTTTTATTTGCACTCGGTTCTGTTATGGTGACGGTGGCAATTGAGACGTGGAAAAACCATTTGCGAATAAGAGTCCAGATGTTAAAGTCGGAAAAAATGGAGGCAGTCTCACAATTAGCTGCTTCAATCTCGCATGAAGTTCGAAACCCACTTACAACTGTTAAAGGATTTCTCCAGCTGCTCAACGATAGCGACCTTGACCCGAAGAGTAAAGAATTCATTACCATTTCAATTGATGAAGTCAATCGAGCAAATAATATCATCCATGATTATCTTTCATTTGCTAAACCATCTATTGATAAAATAGAAACAATTGATGTTGAAGCAGAACTAATAAAAGCAGTCAATATTACCAGGCCATTAGCTTTAATGAATGTAATTGAGTGCGATATTTCATTAAAACCTTCTATTAACATTCGCGGCGATATTCATCAGTTTCACCAATGTCTTGTTAATTTGATGAAAAATTCTATTGAAGCTATGCCTCAAGGCGGATGCCTTTCTGTAGTATCTTCTCTGCAGGATGATAAAGTTTTGATCTGCATATCTGACACAGGGGTTGGGATGACTGAGGAGCAAGTGATGAAACTTGGGGAACCTTATTATTCAACTAAAGGGCCTAAAGGTACCGGATTAGGGCTGATGGTATCATTTGCGATCATCAGGGCCATGAAAGGAACGGTTAAGGTTGAGAGCGAAGTTGGGAAAGGTTCAACATTTATTTTATCTTTTCCTTTGAATCATAAAACGTAGGAGAGCATGATGAGGAAATTCGCTTTCCGTTTTGATGGAGCTGCAGAAATTGCAGCTCTTTTTGTGTTTCGATTCTTTTTGAGACCTATTTTTACATCTGCTTATGCCTCCAATAGAATTGGTTATCATTTAAGCATAATTCCAATAAAATCAACTAGAGTTAAAAAGGTATAATAAGAAAAACTCATCCCCGAACTTAATACTGTACAGTGGAAAAGACAGCAGTCCTCCTCCTTCAAAGTGAATCCCCTAACAAACATCCAATTAACAGAATTAATTTTTAAAAAATAGATTGACTTTCATTCCAAATTTTAAGATAATTCAAATAATCTATCGACTAAAGATGACAGGTTTCGACACAAGGAGGAAGAAAGATGGAACTTATTCAAAGCTTGATTA
>DMSR01000155.1 GCA_003457145.1 Bacillus sp. (in: firmicutes) | reverse complement strand
CAAGATATAGACGCACTTGTCATTATCGCAATCAACTCTGATGCTCTTACTACAGTAGTGGACCAGGCAAAGGCTGAAGGGATACCTGTTCTTGCTTATGACCGATTAATAAATGGTACTGATATTGATGCCTATGTTTCCTTTGATAATGTAAGAGTAGGAGAAATGCAGGCAGAATACCTGGTAGAAAAAGCACCAACAGGAAAGTATTTGCTGATGGGCGGCTCCCCAACTGACAATAACGCAAAAATGTTCAGAGAGGGCCAAATGAATATCATCCAGCCACTGGTTGATAAAGGGGAAATTGAAATCGTTGGTGATCAGTGGGCAAAAGGCTGGGATGCAAACGAGGCTCTTAAAATTATGGAGAATGCTTTAACTGCCAATAAAAATGATATTGATGTGGTGGTTGCCTCAAATGATAGTACGGCTGGTGGAGCGATTCAAGCACTAGACGCGCAAGGTCTTGCAGGAAAGGTTGCCATTTCTGGTCAGGATGCTGACTTGGCAGGTGTTCAGCGCATTGCGGAGGGCCTTCAAACAATGACAGTCTATAAACCTATTAAAGCAATTGCAGAGAAAAGTGCAGAGGTTGCAGTACAACTAGCTAAGGGGGAAAAACCTGAAGCTGATTCATCAGTGAATAATGGGAAAATGGATGTGCCTTTTATCAAACTTGATCCAATTAAGGTTGGAAAAGAAAACATTGTAGATACAGTCATTAAGGATGGATTCCACTCTTATGATGATGTTTATAAAAATGTTCCTGAAAGTGAGCGTCCAGCACGCCCTTAATAAAAGGAATCAGGATTTTTAGTACTCTTGGCAATTCAAACGATAGGCAGGCAGTCTGGCTTTAAATTTGTTTGCCAGGAGTTTTTCTATTTGGAAACCTGCACAAAAAAGACATTTAAGCTTAAGGTGGTGATTGGGAAATGAAACCGTATGCTCTCGAAATGAAGGGTATTACTAAGGAGTTTCCAGGTATAAAAGCTTTAGACAATGTTACATTTTCAGTGCGTAAAGGTGAAATACATGCGCTTTGTGGAGAAAATGGTGCTGGAAAGTCAACCTTGATGAAAGTTTTAAGCGGGGTCTATCCACACGGTACATATGAGGGGCAAATTTTAATAACTGGACAGGAAGTTAATTTTAAATCGATCAAAGAATCACAGGATGCCGGGGTAGCCATCATTTATCAAGAACTTGCACTGGTTGAGGAAATGTCTGTGGCTGAGAATTTATTTTTGAGTCACGAATATATGAGAGCAAAAATCATCAATTGGAACAGGATTTATTCAGAAGCGCAAAAGTGGCTGAACCAAATTGGATTGAATATTGATCCTCAGACCAGAGTTGGAGATTTGACAGTCGGAAAACAGCAGCTGATCGAAATAGCGAAAGCTTTGACGAAGAAAACAGATATATTGATTCTTGATGAGCCAACAGCTGCATTGACTGAAGGTGATGTCGAAATCTTGATGAAGCTGCTCAAAGATCTCCGGGCTAAAGGTGTTACGTGCATCTACATATCACACAAGCTTGGCGAAGTAATGGCACTGGCTGATTCAGTCACGATTTTAAGAGATGGGCAGACGGTCAGTACCGATCCAATTAATGAGCTATCAGAGGATAAGATTGTAACCAAGATGGTAGGCCGTGAGTTAAAAGAGCTGTTTCCATATGAAGCGCATCCAGTCAGCAGTGAAAATATCCTTGATGTTCAAAACTACTCAGTGATTGATGAAAGCGGTAAAACTGTGATTGAGAATGTGTCTTTTTCCTTGAAAAAAGGTGAGATATTAGGGATTGCAGGGTTGATGGGCGCAGGGAGATCAGAATTATTCATCAGTCTTTTTGGCGGACTGAAAGGAAAGAAGCAGGGCACCGTTTCAGTAGATAATAAGGTAATAGATATTAAAAAGCCGGCAGATGCCATTAAAGCAGGACTGGCCTATGTTTCTGAGGATCGAAAGAGATATGGACTTATACTTGGCATGGATATTGCCAAGAATACGACATTGACTGCTTTAAATAAGGTAATGAAACTGAAAGTGATTGACCAGGCTCTTGAAGTGAAAAGTGCATCTGTAATCAACAGCAGGATGAAGCTAAAAGCCCCGAACCTGGAAACAAAGGTAGGGCAATTAAGTGGAGGGAACCAGCAGAAAGTTGTTTTAAGTAAATGGATTCTGAATGACCCAAAACTATTAATCCTGGATGAGCCGACGAGAGGAATTGACGTTGGGGCAAAGTATGAAATTTACAAGATCATCAATGAGCTTGTCCAGCAAGGAGTAGGAATTGTCATGATATCCTCCGAGCTTCCGGAAGTCCTGGGTATGTCGGACAGAATTCTGGTCATGTCTGAGGGAACCATTACAGGAGAACTCTCAAGAGACGATGCGACACAGGAAAAAATCATGACATTCGCAACAGGAGGGAAGAAACGTGAATCAATTGCCAACAGTTGAGAATTCGGCAAAGATAAATAGGGGGCTCAGCTTCAAGATTGACTTGCAGGCGTACACTCTTATCATTGCATTAGTGTTAATAGCGATTATTTTTGGCTTTTTTACAGGCGGCGAGTTTTTATCTTCTCGCAATATATCGAACTTATTTACGCAAATGTCCGTGATTGCGGTTCTTGCAATTGGGATGACTTTAATTATAGTAGCTGGCCATATTGACTTATCTGTCGGCTCCTTAGTAGGTTTGACAGGTGGCGTCGCTGCTATTTTACAGGTGTGGTATGACTGGAACACATTGATGGCAGTACTTGCAGCAGTGCTGATCGGGGCAGTCTTTGGCTTTTGGCAGGGATGGTGGGTCGCTTACCGGGCAGTACCAGCCTTCATCGTTACCCTTGGGGGAATGTTAATTTTCCGCGGGATTTTAATTGGTCTGAGCAAAGGGCAAACTGTAGCTCCAATGAATGCCAGCTTTAAAGAAATAGGGAATAGCTATTTCCCTTACATTCCAGGGTACCTTCTTGCAGTACTCAGTATTGTATTGTTATTCTTTTGGACTGCCAGAAACCGAAAAAAGAGAGAAAGCATGGGGCTTATTCTGCCGCCTGCTAAAATGGATTATGGGAAGATTTCCGCTTATTCCTTCTTCATTTTATTGATTACTTATATGTTGAACCGCTACCTTGGTATACCGCTTCCTATTTTGATTGTAGCAGTACTGGCTGGAGTCTTTATTTTCATCTCGAATAAAACAGCATTTGGAAGGTATGTGTATGCAATTGGCGGCAATCAGGAAGCTGCTGCCCTTTCAGGTATTAATATTAAAAAGAATACTCTTTGGGTTTTCATCACCATGGGTGCCCTTGCCGGTGTTTCAGGTGTTTTATTGACAAGCAGATTGAATGCGGCAACAGTTAGCGCAGGTAATATGTACGAGCTGGATGCAATTGCAGCCTGTGTAATAGGCGGAACAAGCTTGATAGGTGGTAAAGGGAAAATAGTTGGAGCGCTTATCGGTGCATTGATTATGGCAAGTATCGATAATGGGATGAGCATGATGAACATCGAAACCTTCTGGCAATATATTGTGAAAGGCTTGATTTTGATTTTTGCTGTTTGGATTGACATTTCAAGCAAGAAATAGGCAGGTTCATGCTTCATGGTTAAAATAAGAAGGTCCAAGTTGCTGTAGCAGCATTCGAGTTAGACGGGCAAAGATGTTATCAGTTTGGAAACGAGATTTTCACCGGCTCACCATTGTCTGGAAAGTTTCTAATAAGACTTATTGATAGGTCGTATAATCAAGGGAGGCCGATGTTCTATGCGAAAAATTAAATGGGGAATCCTTAGTACTGCTAACATAGCACTGACACAAGTCATTCCTGCCATTCAAAGGTCTGCAAAAGCAGAGGTTGAAGCGATTGCCAGCTCTAATGGCAAAGCGGAAGTGGCAGCTGCGAAACTGAATATTCCGAGAGCATATGAAACGTATGAAGAACTGCTGCAAGACCCGAATATCGATGCTGTCTATATTCCTTTGCCTAACAGCCTTCACCGGAAATGGGTTCTCGAAGCGGCCAGGCACGGGAAGCATGTTCTTTGTGAAAAGCCGGCAGCCTTAAATGCCGAGGAAATGATCGAGATGGACAGGTACTGCAAGGAACAGAATGTATTATTTATGGAAGCCTTTATGTATCAATTCCATCCTCAGCATGAGCGTGTAAAGGAAATCATCGCGTCAGGAGAAATTGGG
>DMSR01000185.1 GCA_003457145.1 Bacillus sp. (in: firmicutes) | reverse complement strand
GAGTGTCCTGCCAATGCAACTTTTTCACCGGGTTGTACCTGAAAGGATACATTTTTCAAAACCTCCACCTCCGGACGTGTCGGGTATCTGAAACCTACCCCTACGAATTCTATTTTCCCTTCAAATTTTTCTGAAGTTGCTCCATACTCAGCTTCAGGGGCTTCGTCCATAATCTCCAACACCCGCTCGGAGCTGCCAATAGCTTTCTGTAGCTGACTATAAATATCTCCCAATCCTGCAATCGAGCCCCCAATGAATGTCGTGTAAAGCACGAAGGAAACCAACTCCCCTACGCTCATTTGGCCCTCGGCTACCAGACTCGCCCCGTACCACATTACTGCGACGATTCCTCCAAAAAGCGCGAAAATAATGAAAGAGATAAAAGCCCCCCGATATTTTGCTGTGGTCAAAGCCACTCCAACTACCGCGTTGAGGCCTTTTCCGTATCGAGCCGATTCGTATGCTTCACCTACAAAGGATTTGACAGTACTGATCGACTGAAGGGTTTCTTCGACGATGACATTGGCCGCGGCCAACTCATCTTGGGTTTTCTTGGAAAGTTTACGAATAAAGCGACCAAAAAACATCGCAATTACTATTAGAACCGGAAAGGTCCCCAGCATAAAGACGGTTAGTTTGGGTGTATTGAAAAATAAAAACCCAATCCCTGCCACCAAGGTAATGACCTGACGGAAAAGCTCAGCTAAGGTCGTCGAAAACGTATCCTGCAATTGGCTGACGTCGGCAGTGATTCTGCTTATAAGTTCACCGGTCCGTCTTTTGTCAAAGAAAGTCATCGGGAGCCGTACCAGTCTGCCATAGAGCTGGTGTCGGATATCACGCATAGCCTGCTCGGAGACGAGAGCAAAAAGCCAGACTCTGAAAAAGGAAAAGATGCTTTGGACAGCCAAAATTCCGATCAGGATTAAGGCAATAGAATTGACATCATTGACGATCCAAGTTGATCCCTGAGCAGTATCGATGAGCTTGCCCGCTACAAAAGGAAATGTCAACAAGGTGAGTGAAGACAAAAGCAGGAAGATCAATCCTGATATAAATGCCAATTTGTAAGGCATCAAAAACTGAAAAATCCCTCCCAGCTTACTTAGATTCTGCTTATTCAATTTTCGCTTTTCCTCCGGCTCCAGTGCAGTTCCTCGTTTTTTGGCCATTCTGTTTTGTGGTGATTTGGTCGCAAAAGTAGCNNAGCGTATTAGAAAGAGAAATGACAGAAAAAAAGAAGGGCTATAGTTCCATACCTTCGACCAATGCCTTTGCCAGCTGCTCTCCCAATGCTGCCGAATGCTTGAACCCATGTCCAGAGCATGCGGAAACAAGTAATACATTTTCCATTTCAACCATAGGCCTGATAACAAACCGGGCGTCTTCCGTCACAGTATAAAAGCAAACCACTGACTTAATAATCTCCCGTTTTAATCCCAGNNAGCCCAGAATTTTCCCTTCTACCTTTTCTCTCCAAAACAAGTCTTGCTCATCAGCACTTACTTCTCTGCTTAAATAATCCGGATGGCTGGAATCCACAAAAGATTCTGATGCCATTTTAACTGTTTTTCCATCCAGTGAAGGGAAACCATAGATGAAGTCCTCTGGATCTGGACCAAAGCCCCACATCCAGACCGGATAGTTGGCCCAATCTGTGAATTCAGGTTCTATTTCCAGCCAATGCAATACTTGTCGACAGACTTTAAACTTTGATTTTTCCGCTTCCGGCAAAAAATCCCTGATCCAACCTCCTGCACTAAGGAGAACTTTGTCGGCAAGAATTTCCCTTTCTCCACTGCGGATCAAAATGGAATCCCCCAGCTTGGTGAGCTGCTCCACAGGTGAATTTAACAACAGCTGAGCCCCGTTTTTTTGGGCCAAATCCAATTGTGTGTGGATGGCTAATTCGGGGCGAAGAAAACCGGCATCATGCTCCAAATAGGCTTTACCGGAAGATCCTAACTGAAAAGCCGGAAACAGCGCCTTCAATCCTTCGTGATTGAGAATCTGATGTCCTACATTTTGCCTTTTGGCAAAAGATACCGTCTTATCCCAGAAACCCTCCGATCCATGTTTGGCCCAGGGTTGAGCTCCAGAATCCAATAAAATCCCCGACGTAGTCGACATAATTTCCACTCCAGCTTCCGCTTCAATTTCTCTCCAAAGCTGATGGGATCGCTTGGCCAAAGCGACATAATCTTCCCCCTCGCCGACGGCAAGGCGAGTGATTCGGCTTTCTCCATGACTGGAGCCAAAGGTGTGGGGAGGCTCGTAGCGATCAATACCAAGAATTGACTTTGAGCTTTTACTTAAGTGAAAAATTGTGGCGCTTCCGACGGCCCCAAGTCCGATAACCACCACATCGTATTTTGATAGGGAGCTTGTCATAGATAAAATTTACAGCGATTAAAAACAGGGGGCAATTTCCACTTATTGTTCAGCTTCTCCCCATTTGAGCGTCGATCAATTCGCGCTTCAATTTGCGTTCTCGCTCCAAGGTGTTTTTTCGGTGCTGCTCAAATTCCTCCTGAACTTCTATCAGATCTTTTTCTGCTTTTGAGATTTTGCTGGAGCTTCTGAAATATTGCACCGCAAAAAAAGACAAGGCTCCTGCCAGTACCAGTACCAATGCCCACATCATCGAGGAGTAGGCTGCTTTTTGAATTCCCATTCCCAAAAAACTGAAATTATCCCGATCCGCAATTGCCTGATTTTTCTCTTCAATTTCAGCTGACAGCAAATTTTGCATGATCACCACTGAGTCCCCCATGGTGGTCATTTGAAGTTTCAAGGANNGATTTTTTGACTACTTCATGATCCTGAAAACTATTGGAGACTCTGTAGATATAGTCAAATTGACTGGTGATGGTACCGGAGCGCAGGGAATTTTGGGTGGCTGTGGAATCTTGCGCAAAAGAAGCTGCAAATCCGGTCCCAAAAAAAAGTAAAACCAGGATGAGTGATTTGATCATCTTTAGGGACAAGTTAGGGAGGAAATAGATTTTCC
>DMSR01000332.1:585-3383 GCA_003457145.1 Bacillus sp. (in: firmicutes) | reverse complement strand
AGATTTTTATAAATTGGAAACAGCTCCCCATAAACAGCCGTATTTTCAGGTATTGAATGCTGTTCTTCCGAAATATGGACCATTTCTTTTACTTTTGACAGCGAATCAATATGGCCAAGTGCATACAAAACGAGGACAGCAGCTCCCAAACCAGAGCTTTCATGGCTTTCGGCAACAATCACTGTTTGATCAAAAATATCGGCAGTGATCTGCCTCCATACGTTTGATCTTGCGAATCCGCCGGAGACGCGGATTTCCTTGCTTTCGCCGGCAAGTTCCTCAAGCACTTCCCCAACACTATGAACCGCAAATACAACTCCCTCCAGGACCGCACGAATGAAATGTGCCCTTGTATGGGTTAAAGTCATCCCGAAAAAAGACCCTCTCGTGTTCGCATCCCAATGCGGAGCCCTTTCCCCTGTTAAATAAGGGAGGAACAGCAAGCCGGCTGCCCCTGCAGGAGTTCGTTCTGCGGCCTTGACCATCACTTCATAAACATCATTTCCGGTAAGTTTCGCTTCTTCAGTCTCTTCGCTTCCGAATTGATCCCTGAACCACCGAAGCGCCACTCCGCCATTATTGACTGGTCCGCCAATCACCCATTTATCTTCAGTTAAGGCGTAGCAGAAGGTCCGGCCTTTTATATCAGTCAAAGGCTCTTTTACAACCGTGCGAATCGCTCCGCTTGTTCCGATTGTTACAGCTACTTCTCCTTCATCAATCGCACCTACGCCGAGATTTGCAAGGACACCGTCACTTGCCCCTGCCACAACAGGCAGATCGGCGGGAATACCCATATATGTAGCAGCTGCAGGGGCTATTCCGCGAAAAACCGCCGTTGTCGCAACAGGTTCTGACAGCTGCTTCCTATCAATACCTGCAAGCTGTAATGCACCCTTGTCCCAATCCAGATCATTCAAATTGAATAGTCCTGTGGTGGAAGCAATCGAGTAATCAACAAAATATTGATTGAACCATTTCCAGGTTACATATTCCTTGATTGAAATCCACCTTCTTGCCTGAGCAAACAGATCCGGCCGCTCCCCTTTGAACCAGAGGATTTTGGAGAGTGGTGACATCGGATGGATAGGTGTCCCTGTACGTAAATAGATCTCATGTCCTTTGCCTTTTTTCAGTTCATTCACATAATCCACACTTCTGTTATCAGCCCAGATTATGCTGTTCGTAAGTAAAGCTCCATTTTCATCTACGGCAATTAAACTGTGCATCGCCGAACTGATCCCGATTCCAATTAAATTCCTGCTATCTATGCCCGCTTTTATTATACTTAAGCGAATTGAATCAAGTGCCGCCTGGTAAATGATTTCCGGATCCTGTTCAGCCCAATCAGGCCTAGGATGGATGATTGGATACTCAATGGATTCAGAAGATACAAAACGTCCTTTTGATGTAAAAATGGAAGCTTTCATACTTGTTGTCCCGATATCCAATCCAATTATATACTCTTTATTGGTTTCCATTTGCGCCTTCCTCCTGGAGAATAAATCGCTTACATTCATGACTATATTGTATCAAATTTTTTTTATAATTATTGAGTAACATGAAAATTATTTTCACACCTTATGTAATTTTTTTTTCAAATGTCCACAAGTTAAAGTAACCAACTGTTGATTTCAGTTAGGCACACCAATCAGACAGATAAAAAAACATGCACTATAGTCCAGAAAAAAGTATAGAGCCGACCTGAACGTCGGCTCTAATCTCTTTAGATAAAGTTGGTAATCATCGAAAACTGAGTATAAAACCAATCTATTTCTATTCTTGCTCTGTCAAAATTACAGGACCATCCTTTGTTATCGCGATGGTGTGCTCATATTGTGCAGAAAGTTTTCCGTCAATCGTCCTCGCGGTCCACTTGTTATCATCCATCTTCGTTTGCCACTCACCGATATTAACCATCGGCTCAATCGTGAATACCATTCCCTCTTTAATCCTTGCTCCC
Organism: Bacillus sp. (in: firmicutes); assembly: GCA_003457145.1. Taxonomy (GTDB): domain Bacteria; phylum Bacillota; class Bacilli; order Bacillales; family Cytobacillaceae; genus Mesobacillus. The sequence continues at coordinate 1,420 of DMSR01000332.1, read as the reverse complement.
TTTCCTGGCAAACCAAAGTGAGGGATGTCAGGCTTTTCATGGATCACCGCTCCGATTCCATGGCCAATGAACTCCCTAACAACAGAAAAACCTTCTGCTTCAACAAAGGACTGAATCGCATGGCCGATATCACCAATCCTGTTGCCTGGTTTGGATGCTGCAATACCTCGATACAATGCTTCTTTTGTTATGTCAAGCAGCCTTAGTGCAGCGTCGGATACCTCGCCGACACCATAACTCCATGCAGAGTCAGCAAGGGCCCCATTCAAATTAACGACCATATCAATCGTAACGATATCACCATCTTTTAATTGCTCTTTTCGCGGAAAGCCATGGCAAACTTCATCATTGATGCTCGCACAGGTTGCGAACTCATAGCCGCGGTAGCCCTTTTGCTGCGGAGTTGCGCCGTGCTTCTTTAAAAACCCCTCAACAAACTGATCTATTTCCCAGGTAGTTATCCCTGGCCTGATCAATCTCCGAAGCTCTTTATGGCAAGAAGCCAGTACTTTACCAGCTTCCTTCATATTTTCAATCTCACGTGCCGATTTTAAAACGATCATTCTGTCATCCCCCTGATTCATTTCAACCTCTATATTATCTTATACATAAAAATTCGCAAAATGAACCGGATGATGGGTGATTTCACCATCAATCATGTTATTTTTCCATGAAATTATAGTGTTTATAATCTCAATTATTTTAAACAGTCTTTTATAGGAGAGGTTCACATCCTTTTGGGTGGAAGTTCATACTTTATTCACGAAAGAATTATTTTATTGGCGAAAACATACAATTTATTGGCGAAATTCAGCAACTTATTGGCGAAAATCAA
>DMSR01000332.1:0-529 GCA_003457145.1 Bacillus sp. (in: firmicutes) | reverse complement strand
AGGGTCATCAGCAAACATTATTGCAAAATCTTAAGTGCTTCCCGATTGAATGCAGGAATATCCTTTGGTTCCCTGCTGGTCACCAGCTGGTTGCAGCAGACTACGACTTCTTTGTCCATGTATTTTGCTCCGGCGTATTCCATATCGACGCGGATGGACTTGTAGCCGGTAGCTCCCCTGCCCTCAAGTGTCTTAGCGGTCAACAGTAGCTGCGGGCCATGGCAAATGGCAAATACCGGTTTTTTCTCGTCCATGAATGATTTTGCAAACTTTACAAAGCGCTCATCCTCGCGCAGTAAATCAGGGGAAAAACCACCTGGAATAAATAACGCGTCAAAATCCTCCGGACTGACATCATCAATGCTTTCATCGATCTTCACTTCAGCTTTTTCCTGCTTGCCTGTAACAGTCTTTCCCTTTTCCTTTTCGATCGTCGTCACTTCATGCCCAGCTTCCGTAAAAGCCCTCGAAGGCTCAAGGTATTCAATATCTTCAAACATATTCGTTAGTAGACAGGCGATTTTTTTAG
>DMSR01000530.1 GCA_003457145.1 Bacillus sp. (in: firmicutes) | reverse complement strand
TTCGCAAGAGAAAGAAAATAATAAGAAGGTTGTGGTTTAAATGGAACGGAAGAGAGAAAAAGTAACTGTTCTGGGTGCTGGAAGCTGGGGAACGGCCTTGGCAATGGTCCTTGCCGATAATGGCCATGAGGTTCGCCTTTGGGGGCATAATCCATCCCAAATAGACGAAATCAATCAGCAGCACACCAACAAGAAATATCTTCCCGAAATTACGCTGCCTGCAACCATCGTTGGCTATTCATCACTAAACGAGTCATTAATTGGAATTGAAACAGTAATTATGGCTGTTCCGACAAAGGCTATCCGTGAAGTAATTAAAAAAATGTCTGCGGACCGTTCAGGGCCGCTAACCATTGTCCATGTCAGCAAGGGGATTGAACCAGATACTTTGCTGCGTATTTCAGAAATGATCGAGCAGGAGATGCCTGAAGACCAGCTCGGGAGCATTGTAGTCCTTTCCGGTCCTAGCCATGCTGAGGAGGTAAGTCTTCGTCATCCTACAACAGTAACGGTTTCATCAAAAAATATGAAAGCAGCTGAAAAAATTCAGGATCTATTTATCAACAATAATTTCAGGGTCTATACAAACGCTGATTTGATTGGGGTAGAAATCGGCGGTGCACTAAAGAATATTATTGCTTTAGCTGCCGGTATTTCTGATGGTCTGGGTTATGGGGATAATGCAAAGGCTGCGCTGATTACAAGAGGTCTTGCCGAAATAGCAAGGCTTGGCGTGAAGATGGGAGCAAGCCCGATGACTTTTTCAGGGTTGACTGGCATCGGTGACTTGATTGTGACATGTACAAGTGTCCATTCAAGGAATTGGCGCGCTGGCAACATGCTTGGAAAAGGACACAATTTAGAAGAGGTCCTTGAAAACATGGGGATGGTTGTAGAGGGCGTCCGTACAACGAAGGCTGCATATCAGCTTGCAGAAAAGTTCAATGTTAAAATGCCCATTACAAGCGCATTAAATAACATATTATTCAATAATGTTAATCCAAAAGATGCCGTGGATGAATTAATGTCCCGTCAGAAAACGCATGAAATGGAAGATTTAGCAGATATCCTTAGCGTTGAACAATGATTGATAAAAATTTATAAAGAATATTATTGCGAATATAGGCATTCGAGGATGCGATTTGCTTTCAAGTTGCATAAAATGCATCGAAGCAAACTGGTGGTTTGAACTGGGTGATAGGGTATTTAGTCAACATAGGCTGAAGTAAAGTAGTTCGCCCCTTCTTTACTTCAGTTTTTTTTTGCTCTTTTAAAGCTATTGTAATTAGAATGGATAGGAAGAACTTCATGAAAGCAAAAGCAGCAGGTTTACGAAAAGGGCCTTTAAACAGGTCGATTTGCAATTTTTACAGCATCGTATGATATAATACTTCTCGGAATAGGGAGGGGTTTATTTTGTCACCATCATTACTAAAGATGTATGTTTCCTTTTTTGGAATGGGGTTTATGATACTGTCGCTCTTTGCGATTTATTTAAGCAGGTTTAAATTTAACGGTATCTTAAAAATTATTACAGCTATCATTGCATACTTATTTATGATTCTGGCTGGGCTGATCATCTTTTTTGTGGTTTTTAGCGGCCCGACAAGTGAATAAATACATAAATTAAAAGGGTTGGTATATTCATGAGGAAAATCAGCTTTTATCTATCTGTCTTACTTGTTTTAATTTCCTTGAGCGGTTGCATGTATCCAGAAGGAAATTTAACTCAAAATCAGGTTCCTTATAAAAATCAACTGGATAGTGTCCAGTCAGCAGTGGATCAATACAAGGAAGCAAATGGAGGATTATTGCCAATTAAAACAAAGGATGCCGAAACACCGATTTTTCAGAAGTATCCAATAAACTTCCAGAAAATTGTTCCTGAATTCCTGGCTGAACCTCCGGGAAATGCATTTGAAAACGGAGGGATTTTTCAGTATGTCCTTGTTGATGCTGAAACAAATCCAACTGTTAAATTACTCGATTTGAGAATGGCAGAAACGATCAGAGAAATTAAAATGCGGATAAAAGCGAGCGGTTACCCGCCGTTTAAGGAAAAAATCGCCGATAATATTTATACCATTGATTTTAAAAAGATAGGATATAAAGAAGAGCCTGTTGCCGTCAGCCCATTTACCAATCAAAATCTTCATTTCATCGTTTCCAGTGATGCTGAAATATATATCGATTATCGAAGCGATCTTTATAAGGCCCTTAAGTCTGAAAGCCATGACTTTGAAGAGGGAGAAGATATCCGCCATATACTTGTAAATGATTCTTTGTTTGTTCCAGCTTACTCGCTTCCATATACGATTGACCAAGATACCAGAGAACCAATCTTTTTAGCGAATTAGTCATAACCCTTCTTCTGCAAAATATATTGTAGAAGAAGGGTTTTTTTTTGTCTTTAAAAAGAAATCAATTGTTCTAATAAAAGGGAATTGATGAGACTTTTTAAAGTGAGAAGGAATTAATTTCACTTCGAGAAGGTCTAGCTCTAAGCGCCTGGCTCCTCAGTTCGTAAGCCGCCCTGAAGCACACAAAGGCAAGGCACGGTTGCTCCTGTGTTCTGCGTTGCAAGGCAGCAAGGGGGATTGGCAAGGGAAGCAGCCGAGAGGCTCTTGGAGGCTGTCAACTAACGGGCCGTCCTGTGCCTGTCAGACTTTCAAGTGGAAGTGCTGACACTGGCGTTGCCCACAGGAAGTGGCTTCTTTAGTCGACGTGCCTCTTTTAAGGCGCTAACGTTTTCTTTGTGAATGAAAAAATAAGGGGGTAAAAAAATAAAAAATTGTCATATTGATATAGGACAACATCATAAACATATACTGTCCCATACTAATTTGGATGATATTATTCCCACTAACTCTATGATCGGGAGGGGATCACTTGGAAAAGGTAGATATTTTTAAGGATATTGCCGAAAGGACTGGCGGCGATATTTACCTGGGTGTTGTTGGTGCAGTGCGCACTGGCAAATCCACTTTTATCAAAAAATTTATGGAGCTGGTGGTTTTACCGAATATCAACAATGAGGCTGATCGCGCTAGGGCGCTAGATGAGTTGCCTCAGAGTGCAGCAGGTAAAACTATTATGACTACTGAACCGAAATTCGTGCCTAACCAGGCAGCATCCGTTCATGTGGATGAAGGCCTGGACGTTAATATCAGGCTCGTAGATTGTGTTGGGTATACAGTTCCAGGCGCAAAAGGTTATGAGGATGAAAATGGGCCAAGGATGATCAATACACCTTGGTATGAAGAACCAATCCCTTTCCATGAAGCTGCTGAAATTGGAACAAGGAAGGTTATTCAGGAACATTCAACCCTTGGGGTTGTGATCACGACAGACGGAACAATAGGGGAAATCCCAAGACAGGATTATATCCTGGCAGAAGAAAGGGTAATTGAAGAGCTGAAGGAAGTCGGCAAGCCGTTTATTATTGTTATTAACAGTGCTCAGCCGTATCATCCGAACACAGAAACATTGCAAAAGAAGTTGGTGGAGANNAAATACGACATCCCGGTATTGGCTATGAGTGTGGAAAGCATGAGAGAATCTGATGTTCTTAGTGTGATGAGAGAGGCTCTTTATGAATTCCCGGTTCTTGAAGTAAACGTTAACCTTCCTAGCTGGGTAATGGTACTTCGCGAAAATCACTGGCTGCGTGAGAGCTATCAAGAGGCTGTTAAAGAAACGGTAAAAGATATTAAGAGATTAAGAGATGTGGACAGAGTAGTCCAACAGTTCAGCGATTTTGATTTCATTGATCGCGCCGGCCTGGCTGGTATTGAAATGGGCCAGGGCGTTGCCGAAATTGATTTGTATGCCCCAGATGATCTATACGATGAAATCCTTAAGGAAATTGTTGGTGTAGAGATCCGCGGCAAGGATCATCTGCTTGAGTTAATGCAGGAATTCGCTTATGCAAAAACAGAATTTGACCAAATTTCAGATGCGTTGAAAATGGTTAAACAGACTGGGTATGGAATTGCTTCTCCATCGCTGTCAGATATGAGTCTTGAAGAACCAGAAATTATCAGGCAGGGCGCCCGTTTTGGGGTACGATTAAGAGCGGTAGCACCTTCCATCCATATGATAAAAGTTGATGTAGAATCAGAGTTCTCGCCAATCATTGGTACAGAGAAGCAAAGCGAGGAGCTCGTCAGGTATTTAATGCAGGATTTTGAAGATGATCCGCTCTCAATCTGGAATTCTGATATATTTGGAAGAAGCTTAAGTTCCATTGTCCGTGAAGGGATCTCTGCGAAACTAAGTTTAATGCCTGAAAATGCCCGCTACAAGTTAAAAGAGACGCTGGAAAGAATCATAAACGAAGGTTCTGGCGGATTAATAGCTATCATTTTATAATTGGACTCCTCCTGGGAGTCTTTTTGTTTGGAAAAATTTCTTTATAATGTTTGAATAGATTAGGCAAGGGTAAGTAAAAAAGGGCCAACATATTATATAATGTGGGCTAAAGATGAAAAGATTCCCATTATTTATTGAAATTATCTTGATAAGAAGAAAACATTGTGATAATCTTTTAACAGAATTAGCGTTGTAAGCTGTTAAACCCTTATTTGATATGGGTTGGCGGGATTTTAGGATTTATAATCACTAGATTTAATATGCTATGTTGAGAAAATCCTCTGACAACGTATAGAATTCATTTGTTTTGTTTAGAAATGTAGTAAAGATGCTCAATTTCTGAGCAATGGGAAATCTTTGGGAGGAGGTGAATGGCATGAACAAAACAGAACTTATTAATGCAGTTGCAGAAGCTGGTGAGCTTTCCAAGAAGGACGCAACAAAAGCAGTTGACGCTGTTTTTGATTCAATCTTAAATGCATTAAAAGATGGGGACAAAGTACAGTTAATCGGTTTTGGTAACTTCGAAGTTCGTGAGCGTGCTGCCCGTAAAGGCCGTAACCCACAGACTGGCGACGAAATCGAAATCTCTGCTAGCAAGGTGCCTGCTTTCAAACCAGGCAAAGCACTTAAGGATGCAGTGAAATAATTACATACGACGCATTGAGCGTATGCTTAAACATCAAGGCCGCGACTACTTCGCGGCCTTTTTTGTATTCCGTCAGAGGGAAAACTTTTTGCCTGCATGGAAATGGATATGCTAAGATGAAAATATTATAATCATATAGATGGTTTTATATGCAGGATTATAATTAGATGGATTTACCATAGGAGGATATGCATATGACAAAAGTCAATCGTGCCCAGATCGAAGAAGCGGTGCGTTTAATATTAGAAGCTGTAGGGGAAGACCCAAACCGTGAAGGTTTACTCGATACGCCAAAACGCGTGGCGAAAATGTATGAGGAAGTGTTCTCAGGGTTGAACCAGGATCCTAAGGAATATTTTGAAACAATTTTTGGTGAGGATCATGAGGAATTGGTTTTGGTTAAAGATATTCCATTTTATTCAATGTGCGAGCATCATCTAGTTCCGTTTTTCGGAAAGGCACATGTTGCATATATACCCAGAGGCGGGAAGGTAACAGGGTTAAGTAAGCTGGCAAGGGCAGTAGAGGCAGTCGCAAGGAGGCCGCAACTGCAGGAGAGAATCACCTCGACAATTGCCAATGCAATCATGGAGAAGCTTGAACCACATGGAGTGATGGTTGTCGTTGAAGCAGAACATATGTGCATGACGATGAGAGGCGTAAAAAAACCTGGTTCAAAAACGGTTACTTCAGCAGTCAGGGGAACTTTGGCTGATGATGTAAATGCCCGCTCGGAAATCCTCTCATTAATCAAAGCTTAAAAATGTTTCACTGGCCGAATGGATCCTTCTGGCCTTTTAATGCTTTATTCCTACAGATAAGGGGGATAATAATGGATAAGAAACAAAATGTTAATACGGATTATGTAGTAATCAAAGCGATTCAGGATGGAGTCAACGTGATTGGGCTGACTAGAGGGACAGATACGCGTTTTCATCATTCCGAAAAGCTAGATAAAGGCGAGGTCATGATTGCCCAGTTCACTGAACATACATCTGCTATCAAGATCAGAGGACATGCGAAAATCCTTACACCCTTTGGAGAAGTTGAAAGCGAAAAGAAATAAAGGGATTAATTTCAACTATTTTGTTACAGAATCCGCTTCTTTTTGCCTTAAAAGGCTTTTAATTTATAATATCGCATCCATGTTAATATCATTTATGATATAATTGTCACTGCCTTGGAATGTACGGTACAAATGCAAAACTTGTTAAAAAGGCGCTTTTTTTATGTCTGTTTTGCATCATTCGATATTATTCTGCCCGCCGGCAATCCAACATAAATAAGGGGAACAAGGGTGATTTATTTGCAAGACTTTCAAATGAAATTAGATAGCATCAGAGGGCATCTTCAAGAAAAGCTTTCGCATCCTTATTTGCTAGAGCATGTAGAAGCTCCTGTTATAGATGATGATAAGCTCTTGCTGCTTATTTCTATGCTGGATCAGTACGGATTAGACTTTGATAAGGTTGAAAATTATAGTGTTACTGCAATGCTCCTGCAAATTGCCCTTGATACCCACGAGCATGTCCAAAATTCATGTCTAGGTGAAGATGACGACAGCCTTAAAAATCGCCAGCTAACAGTTCTTGCCGGAATCTATTTCAGTGGTCTGTATTATAAACTCCTTGCAGATACAGAAGATATTGAGATGATCAAGCAACTCGCTGCAGGCGTAAAAGAAATCAATGAAAATAAGATTTCTGTATATCAAAAAGAAGTAGAAGCAATCGATAAATTAATGGAAAGCATCAAGTTGATCGAATCTACCCTCCTTGGTAAGATTGCTGATCACTTCCAAGCAACGGAATGGCATGAATTCGCCGCAAATTGGCTGTTCGTTAAAAGGTTGATTTTAGAAGAAAAGAAGTTCATCCAGTCTGGCAGGTCGCTCGTTTTTGATGTACTGAAAAAACTGGCTTTGCCAAAGCTTGACCAGAACTCCACTGAACTTTCTTCGGAACAGCAAAAATATTTATTATCAATTTGTACACGTTATATTGAATTTTCGCTGATGATGATAGATAATGCTTTGAAAAAGCTTCCTGGAATGAACAGTCTGCTAGTTGAGCGTTTAAAAAAGATCGCCGGCCAGCACCAGTCCATGTCTAAAAAATTCGCGGAAGAAGGGTAAATTTAATGCAGCAATCGAAGGAAGAACGCGTTCATGGTGTCTTCGAAAAAATATATGAAAATTATGATCAAATGAATTCTGTCATCAGTTTTCAGCAGCATATTAAATGGCGCAATGATACGATGAAGAAAATGAATGTGCAAAAAGGTGAAAAGGCCCTTGATGTGTGCTGCGGGACTGCAGATTGGACGATTGCCCTCGCAGATGCTGTAGGACCTGATGGCAGTGTGGTCGGACTCGATTTCAGCAAAAATATGCTGAAGATTGGCGAAGAAAAACTGAATGACCGAAATCTTAATCAAGCGACTCTTGTCCATGGCAATGCTATGGAACTCCCGTTTGAAGATAATAGTTTTGATTATGTAACTATTGGATTCGGATTAAGGAATGTTCCTGATTATAACCAAGTCCTCCGCGAAATGTACAGGGTAGTAAAACCTGGCGGAATTGCAGTATGCCTTGAAACCTCCCAACCTACAATGTTGGGCTTCAAGCAGATTTACCGGCTATACTTCAGATTCATCATGCCAATGTTTGGAAAGCTGTTTGCTAAGAGCTACAATGAATATTCATGGCTTCAGGAATCGGCTAAGGATTTCCCAGGAATGAAACAGCTTGCTAAGATGTTTTCGGATGCAGGTTTTGTAAAGGTAGAATATAAGCCATACAGTGGCGGAGTGGCTGCTGTTCATATAGGGCGAAAACAAATATAAATGATATTGGCTGCCTTTTCTTATTTGCTCGGCGAGGAAAGTCAGCCAGTTTTTCATTATGGCTTTCCATGGTGATATGAATAGGCCGAAGCATAAAAAATCCCTCCTGACTGGCAGATATTGGCGGCATAAAGCCGTCTAGATGTGTACAGCCGAACATTGCCTTGTCAGGATTTAAAAGCTGGGTGGATAAGATGAAAATTAAGATGATGTATACATATTTAAATTCTGATTTGACTCAAATTGAAAAAGAGCTTGAAGAAACAATCCAGGCTAATTCAGCGCTCCTCAGACAAGCCAGCCTTCAATTGCTAAAGGCTGGGGGCAAGCGAATCCGCCCGGTTTTTGTTTTGCTTGGAGGCAAGTTCGGGAACTATGATATCAATGTAATCAAGAATGTAGCGGTCTCGCTTGAATTAATACATATGGCTTCCCTCGTTCATGATGATGTCATTGATGATGCTGAGTTGAGAAGGGGACAGCCAACGATAAAAGCGAAATATGATAACCGGATTGCTATGTATACGGGTGATTATATTTTTGCTAGAGCACTGGAACTAATGACCGAGATAGAAAATCCTCTTGCCCACCAAATACTATCAGATACGATTGTTGAATTAAGTGTAGGGGAAATTGAGCAGATAAAAGATAAATATAACTTTGAACAGAATTTACGCAATTACTTGCTAAGAATAAAGAGAAAGACTGCTTTGCTTATTGCCGCTAGCTGCCAGCTTGGCGCAGTCGTTTCGGGGGTACCGCAGGAAGACCATCGCAAATTATACCGTTTTGGCTATTATGTAGGAATGTCATTTCAGATTACCGATGATGTATTGGACTTCACAGGTACTGAAAAAGAGCTTGGCAAGCCTGCAGGTGGAGATTTGCTGCAAGGGAATATTACTTTGCCTGTTTTGTATGCGATGGGGGATGAATATATATTAAGCAAGGTCAAAACCGTCCATGAAGGAATGGGGAGAGATGAACTTGAAGAGATTCTTAAGCTGATTCAGGGTTCGGGAGCGCTTGAAAAGTCCCTGGAATTAAGTAACCGATATCTTGATAAAGCTCTTGCTATCCTCGATGAACTGCCGCCAAACAAGGCGAAAAAATCATTAAGAGACATTGCGAAATTCATTGGAAAACGCAAATATTAGCAAGTTGCGAAGTTTTCAAAAAAATGATACTATTTTCAAGGGTTGCTTTTGTAAGCGGTTCACTATACATATGATAATTAGGAGTGAAACTCATGGAAAAGACGTATTTAATGGTCAAGCCTGATGGAGTACAGCGTAACCTGATCGGTGAAGTTGTTGCCAGGTTCGAAAAGAAGGGCTTCCAGCTTGTTGGCGGAAAACTAATAAATATACCTAGAGAACTTGCTGAGGAGCATTATGGCGAGCACAAAGAGCGTCCGTTTTTCGGTGAATTGGTAGACTTCATTACATCAGGACCAGTCTTCGCAATGGTATGGCAGGGAGAAAACGTCATTGCCACTGCACGCCAAATGATGGGGTCAACTAACCCTAAAGATGCAGCTCCTGGAACAATCCGCGGCGATTTCGGAGTAACTGTAGGAAAGAATATTATTCACGGGTCAGATTCACCTGAAAGCGCAGAACGTGAAATCGGGCTTTTCTTCAAACAGGAAGAATTGGCTGAATACAGCAAATTAATGAACGACTGGATCTATTAATAATTGTATGGGGGACTTGTTAATGCAAGTGCCCTTTTTTTTTCGCAATAACTTGTTTTTTAGAAAAATTAACTTTCGCTCTTATTTCATGTTCTTTTTTACAAAAAGTGTGTAAGTGTATAAAAAATACCCCAGTTTTTATCAATTTTCGCTATAATTATATTATTCATTCTTCTGACATAGCGAGGAGCAAGTAAACATGCAGCAGGATTACGAAAATTTCATTTCAAAAATACATCAAAGGACTGGAATAAACCTTGGACTTTACAAAGAGGCACAGATGAAGCGGAGATTGACTTCGCTTTATCAAAAGAAGGGTTTCTCAAATTTTGCTGAGTTCTTTCTTGCTCTCAGTAAGGACAGTGACCTGATGAACGAATTTTTAGATAGAATGACCATAAATGTTTCGGAGTTTTATAGAAACGCAAAAAGATGGGAAGTTTTAGAAAAATCCATCCTGCCCGAGCTTATCCAAAAGAACGGGAATCTGAAAATTTGGAGTGCGGCTTGTTCTACAGGGGAAGAGCCATATACTTTAGCTATGGTTCTTTCTAAACATCTTCCTCTTTCGAAAATTCAAATCCTAGCCACGGATATTGATGATAATGTCCTAGCTAAAGCTAAAATAGGTGTTTATTCCGAGAGAGCATTGAATGAGGCGCCAAAAGATGTGGTTAACAAATTCTTTGTTAAGGAAGGCTCTTACTTCAAAGTGAAGAAAGACATACGGGATACAGTTACTTTCAAAAAGCTAAATCTCTTAGCAGATCCTTTTGGAGGTCCTTTTGATTTGATTGTATGTCGGAATGTCCTTATTTATTTTACAGAAGAAGCAAAGGACGGGTTATACCACAAGTTCAGTTCCGCGTTAAAGACGCATGGGATCCTTTTTGTGGGAAGCACAGAACAGATATTCAACCCGAGTACATATCAATTTGAAACCGCTGATACTTTTTTTTATCGAAGAAAGTAACAAAAGGAGCCCGGGTATGTTCCGTGCTCTTTTTTTCTTTACGCTCTTTTCACTGTGTGATTGATAATAAAAGAAATCAACAATTTTTACTTTTAAAGATAAAGTAACAACGTATATGAAAGCTTCTCGTAAAAATATATTTACTAAACAGCACTGGTTCAAAAAACACTTTATAGACTTTGTGCCTGCTTTTTGCGACTGTAATTCATTCATGATAAAATGACTTCATTCTATAAAATGGAT